>JAKPOQ010000016.1 GCA_029547745.1 Actinomycetes bacterium | reverse complement strand
GGGGCCGGGCGCGGCCGCGCCCGGCCCCCCGCCGCTCCGCCCGCTCGCCGGTGACGCGCCCCGCCTCCGGGAAGCGGGGCGGGCGCGCTTCCACTACACTGGGCGTGGGTAAAACCCGAAGGGGTCGGCCAGCGGCACCCGCCCCGCGCCTGTCTCCGTCCGCCGCCTCGTGACCCAGTGGTCGACCAGCGCAAGCCCGAAACCGCCATCCGATACGTCGATCCGTTCCGCGACGCCCGCGCCCTCCAGCCGATCACCGCCGCCGAGCGCACCCTGCTCCGTCAGGTCAACCAAAAGATCGCCGCCCGACCGTCCCTGCGCGACATCATCGAGTATCTGTTCGATACGACGCAGGAGCTCATCCCGTGCGACCGCATCGGACTCGCCTTCGTCGACCCCGACGGCCAGCGCGTGACCTCCTACTACAACCGCGCCGCCTACAAACCCCTGCTCATCGACCGCGACTACTCTGAAGACCTACAGGGCAGCTCGCTGCGCGCCGTCCTCGAGAACGGCCTGCCGCGCATCATCCCCGACCTCGAGCTGTACCTCGCGGAACACCCTCGCAGCCGCTCGACGCGGCTGCTCGTGAAGGAAGGCGTCCGCTCGAACCTCACCTGCCCGCTGAGCGTCGAGGGGCGCGTTGTGGGCTTCATCTTCCGCAGCTCCAGACAGAAGGACTCGTACCATCCGAAGCACATCGAGCTGCAGATGGCGATCACCGAACGCCTGAGCCAAGCCGTCGAGAAAGCGTGGCGCATCGAGCAGCTCGAGCAGGCGAACTACGCCTACATGCAGATGCTGGGGTTCGTGAGCCACGAGCTCAAGAGCCCGGTGGCGTCGATGGTGACGGACGCGCGCCTCATCGCCGACGGCTACCTCGGTGACGTGCGGCCGAAGCAGAAGGAGAAGCTCGAGCGCCTCATCACCAAGGGCGAGTACCTTCTCAGCCTCGTGAACGAGTACCTCGACCTCGCCCGGGTCGAGGGCGGCGACCTCGAGGCGCACCTCAGGCCGATGGTCGACGTTCGCGGCGAGGTGCTCGACGAGGCCGTCGACATCGTGCGGCCCCACCTCGAGCGCCGTCGGATGCGCCTGACCGTCGTCATGCCGGACGGCCCGCGGCCTCAAGTCTGCTGCGACCCGGCCCTGATGCGCATCGTCCTCGTCAATCTGCTCGACAACGCCGTCAAGTACGGGAACGAGGGCGGTGAGGTGCGCGTCACGCTCGAGGTCGCCGCCTCGCGCAACGTCCACCCGTCGGCACTGCGCATCGTCGTGTGGAACGAGGGGCCGGGGTTCTCTCCGGCCCAGCGAAACAAGCTCTTCCGCCGTTTCTCGCGCCTGGACACGCCGCAGCTCAAGGGCACCAAAGGCACGGGCGTAGGGTTGTACAACGCGTGGCGCATCGTGCGCCTCCACCACGGCCGTATCAGCGCCGCGGCGCAGGAAGGCGAATGGGCACAGTTCTCGGTAGAGATCCCGGCGTCGCCGGAGTGCGACGACGACAAGGTACAGAAGAACGGAGTGATCGAATGAGTACGGTCGACACAGGAACGTTCATCGACGAGGCGCGCATACAGGAGGCGCTCAGCGCCGCGGCCGACAAGGATGCCGGACACGTCCGCGAGATCCTCGCCAAGGCGCGTGAGCTCAGCGGCCTCGAGATGGAGGACGTCGCCGTCCTCTCGTCGGTCAGCGACCCGGACCTGCTTGGCGAGCTGTTCGCGACGGCGCGCGACGTGAAAGAAGCCATCTACGGCGCGCGCCTCGTCCTGTTCGCCCCGCTCTACGTCTCGAACATGTGCGCCAACGACTGCCTGTACTGTGCCTTCCGCGTGCGCAACAAGGAGCTCAAGCGCCGGGCCCTGACCCAGGACGAGATCCGCGAGGAGGTCGAGATCCTCGTCGACCAGGGCCACAAGCGCGTCCTCCTCGTCGCCGGTGAATCGTACCCGGACCAGGGCTTCCAGTACGTGCTGGACTCGGTCGCGACGATCTACGACGTCAAACGCGGGAACGGCGAGATCCGCCGCGTCAACGTCAACGTCGCCCCCCTGACCCTGGACGAGTTCCGCGCCCTCAAGGCGACCGGCATCGGCACCTACCAGCTCTTCCAGGAGACATACCACCGCGCGACGTACAAGGCCGTGCACGTCGGCGGGAAGAAGCGGGACTATGACTGGCGCGTGACCGCCATGCACCGGGCCATGGAGGCCGGCGTCGACGACGTCGGCATCGGCGTGCTCTTCGGCCTCTACGACTGGCGCTTCGAGCTGCTCGCCCTCATGCAGCACATCCGGGAACTCGAACGCGCCTTCGGCGTCGGCCCTCACACGATCAGCATGCCTCGCCTCGAGCCCGCCATCGGATCCGACCTCGCGAGCAACCCGCCCAAGCCCGTCAGCGACGTCGACTTCCGCAAGATCGTCGCCATCCTGCGCCTC
>JAKPOQ010000198.1 GCA_029547745.1 Actinomycetes bacterium | reverse complement strand
GCGAAGGGCTATGTCTTCCCGGCTGTGGTGGACGCCGGCGGCACGCGGCTGTTCAACGCCCGCGTGACCAACGTGGCGGCGCATCTCGGCGAGCTGCGGGCCGCCGGAGTCGTCTCCTTCCACGTCGTGCAGCGCGACCTGTCGTCCGTGGAGGGCCGAGCCTTCGCCTCCGGCGGCCTGCCGGCTCTGGCTGCGTTCGTCGCCCGCGACCGGACGACGACCGGGCACCTCTTCCGCGGCGTCGCCTGACGGTGGCGCACCTCTTCCGCGGCGTCGCCTGACGGCGACCGCCAGGCATCTCTCCCGCAGTGAGGTCTGGGACGCGCGGGCCGCGTCGTGGCCGCGTGGTATCATCCGCGGCGGCTCCGGACCCCGACGAAGGACGACGGCGCATGCCCTACCAGCGGCTCATCGACGACCTCATGATCGGCGCCGTCGACGTGCTTCCCGAGGGCGCGCTCGAAGAGAAGCTGGCGCTCGCCGAGCACGAGGGCCGTCCTCTTCGTGTCAAACTCGGGGTCGACCCTACGGCGCCCGACATCCACTTGGGTCATACCGTCGTCCTCAACAAGCTGCGCCAGTTCCAGGACGCCGGCCATGTGGCCGTGCTCATCATCGGCGACTACACGGCGCGCATCGGCGACCCGTCCGGACGCTCCAAGACTCGGCCGCGCCTCGACCCGGCGGTGATCGACGCCAACGCGAAGACGTACCAGGAACAGGCCTTCCTGATCCTGGACGGCGACCCGGCGAAGCTCGAGGTCCGCTACAACAGCGAGTGGCTCGCAGGCCTCACGATGGAGCAGTTGTTCGAGATCACGGCGACGACGACCGTGGCCCGGATCCTCGAACGGGACGACTTCGCCAGGCGCTGGGAGGCGCATCAGCCGATCAGCATGCTCGAGATGCTCTACCCGCTCGCGCAGGGTTACGACTCGGTCGCCGTCAGGGCCGATATCGAGCTCGGGGGGACCGACCAGGTCTTCAACCTCTTCATGGGGCGCGACCTGCAGGAGCACTTCGGCCAGGCGCCGCAGGCGATCATGACGATGGACATCCTTCCCGGGACGGACGGCGTCGAGCGCATGAGCAAGTCGACGGGAAACTACATCGGCGTGACCGAGGATCCGCGCGACATCTACGGGAAGGTCATGAGCATCCCGGACGACGTGATGATGATCTACTATCGCCTGCTCACCGATCACCATGCCGACGAGTTCACCGCCCTCGAGGCCGAGCTGAGGTCGGGGGCCGTCTCGCCGCGTGACGCCAAGGCGCGCCTCGCGCGCGAGATCATCACGCGGCTGCGCGGCCCCGAGGCGGCCGCAGCGGCGGAAGAGCACTTCGACAGGGTCTTCCGCCGCCATGAGGCCGCCTCAGACCTTCAGGAGCTCGTCCTCGAGGCCGACGACGTCGAAGACGGGTCCGTCTACCTGCCGAAGGTCATGGCGCGCTGGTTCGGGATCACGCGCTCCGAGGGGCGGCGGCGCATCGAGCAGGGCGGCGTGACGATCGACGGCGAGCCCGTCACGTCGCTCGCCGTCCCCGCCGCCCAGCTCGTCGGCCGCCGCCTCAAGGCCGGCAAGTCGGCCGCGGCGCAGGGTCGGGTCCGCGCCCCCTGAGGCTCTACCACGCTGGTCGGGGCAGACCATGCAAGGCGCCCCGCCGCATGTCCTCCGCGAGCCTGCGCCACAGGTTGACAGGGGGCCGCGGCCGGGTATACTTCCACAGCGCTCCGTGAGTCCGCTGTCGGCGACGAGCTCGTCGTTCAAGACCGGGGGCGCCGACTGTTGCACGGTCCGGCGGGACTTGGTAGTATTAGTAGCCCGCTCGGGCAGGCGAAGCAGGTACTGACGATCTCTCGACATGACCTGTGAGGGGCAGTGCGCCCCGAAGTCTCGCGACGGTCCAGCGGTGTGCCTACGTGGCACGCGGTCTTTGAAAACTGAACAACGTGAGGAAGCCGGTCTTCTGAACGCCTTCGAGGCGGTCGGACGACCGGTGGACGCCAGTGCACCTTGCGCACCCTCGGGTGCGCCAGGTCAACAATGAACCCTGTCATGCGGTCGATTGCTGCATCGCCGGCCTTCGCGCCGGGATGAGACCGCTGACACCCGGGACGGCTGGTCCGTCCCGGATCCTTGGAGCTTCAAGCTCTTCCTTTCCTTGTTTGTCCCGCGGCTCCGGCCGCGAGCATCAAGTCGTCACGGAGAGTCTGATCCTGGCTCAGGACGAACGCTGGCGGCGTGCTTAACACATGCAAGTCGAGCGAGAAAGCGGCTTCGGCCGTGAGTACAGCGGCGAACGGGTGAGTAACACGTGGGCAACCTGCCCCGGAGACTGGGATAACAGCCCGAAAGGGCTGCTAATACCGGATGATGTGCGACCTGCCAAGTGGGTCGTACCAAATGGTAGCTTCGGCCTCTGCTCCGGGATGGGCCCGCGGCGGATTAGCTTGTTGGTGGGGTAACGGCTCACCAAGGCGACGATCCGTAGCTGGTCTGAGAGGACGATCAGCCACACTGGGACTGAGACACGGCCCAGACTCCTACGGGAGGCAGCAGTGGGGAATCTTGCGCAATGCGCGAAAGCGTGACGCAGCAACGCCGCGTGAGGGAAGACGGCCTTCGGGTTGTAAACCCCTTTCAGTTGGGACGAAGCTTCGCCGGTGAATAGCCGGCCGGAGTGACGGTACCTTCACAAGAAGCCCCGGCTAACTACGTGCCAGCAGCCGCGGTAATACGTAGGGGGCAAGCGTTGTCCGGAATCATTGGGCGTAAAGCGCGTGTAGGCGGCTCGATAAGTCTGCTGTGAAAGTCCAGGGCTCAACCCTGGGATGCCGGTGGATACTGTCGAGCTCGAGTCCGGAAGAGGCGAGTGGAATTCCTGGTGTAGCGGTGAAATGCGCAGATATCAGGAGGAACACCAATGGCGAAGGCAGCTCGCTGGGACGTGACTGACGCTGAGACGCGAAA
>JAKPOQ010000201.1 GCA_029547745.1 Actinomycetes bacterium | reverse complement strand
CCGACCGCGTACAGGTTGGCGACCGGCGTCTGCAGGCCGGCGTCGAGCTCCGGCCGCGCCGAGTAGAACTTGACTTCGGCCCCATAGAGCAGCGTGTCGCGGCCGTTCACGCCCGGGGCGAGGTGGTCGAGGGCCTCGAGGAACTCGAGGATGTCGCGCAGGTGGCGGTAGGGCAGCACGAAGGCAAGGTCGCCGGCCGTCGCCCCGGTGAGCGTCGGCTGCACGGTACCGCGGCGGATGCGCTCAGCCGTCGAGCGACGTCCCGCCTGCAGGTCGCCCAGGCGTTGCACGATGATGTCGTCGCCGAGGAGGTTGGCGAGCCGGGCGATCGACTTGCCGTAAGCGATCGGATCGTCGAACGGCTCGGTGAAATCGGTCGAGACGAGCAGGGCGAAGTTCGTGCGGTCGGTCTTGAAGTCGGCGTAGCTGTGGCCGTTGACCGTGGTGACGTCGCCGTAGTTCTCGATGCTGACCGCCCCGTAGGGGTTCATGCAGAAGGTGCGGACCGGGTCGTCGAAGGTCGGTGTGTAGTAGACGAGCTTGCTCTCGTACATCTCGCTGGTGAGCGGCTCCAGGACGGCGGCGGCGGTCTCGACGCGCACGCCGATGTCGACAGGGTTCGTGCGCAGGGCGATGCGCAGCCGTTTGCACTCGTCGACGAGCCAGGTCGCGCCGTCGCGTCCGGGAGCGGCGATCACGGCGTCGGCGGTGACGCGCGTGCCGTCGGCGAGGACGACGCCCGTGGCGCGCAGGTCCCGTTGACCAGGCCGCTTCTCGGCGAGGACACGCTGGACCATCGTCTCGGTGCGCACCGCGACGTGGTCGCGCAGGTCGTCACGCATCGTCTTGAGGATCTCGTAGGCGCGCTCGGTGCCCATGTGACGCACCGGCGCGGGGATGAGTCTCATGCCGTGCAGGAGAGCGTCGCGGCGGATCTTCTCGACCTTCTTGCCGCCGCCGTGCAGCTCTTTCGGCGCGCCGTAGTCGACCCAGATGCCGTCGACGTAGCCGATCAGCGTCCTGAGCTCAGCCTTGTCCATGAATTGGTCGAGCCAGCCACCGACCTCGGTCGAGACCGTCAACTTGCCGTCCGAGAAAGCGCCGGCGCCGCCCCAGCCGCAGGTGATGTCGCAGACGTCGCAGCTTGCGCAACGGCCGGTGGTCCTCGCCGGGCAGGCGCGGCGCTCGATGTCCGGGCCCCGCTCGACGACGAGGACCTTGGCGCCGTTGCGCCGCACGAGCTCGAGGGTGGCGAAGATGCCGGCCGGACCGGCGCCGACGACGACGACGTCATACTTGGTGCGCGCAGCATCCATGGTTCTGGCAGGGGGAGTCCGGGAGCAGGACGAGCGTCCCTTAAGATGATAGCCGTCCGTTCGCGGCGTGACAATCGATCAGCGTCAGGCGAACGTCTGCGACGCGACGATCGACGTGCAGGCCCGCGCGAACCTGTCCCGGGCGCGGCGCGTCTCCCGTTCGACGCGTGCGCGGCACGGCGAAGATGTGGCCATGGCGACGCGGCGTTCCCGGTGCAGGCCGCGGCGACGCCCCGCGCAGCGCGGGCATGCAGAGGGTGACGACCGGAAGACACGGCGCCGGCCTGCAGGGCTTGTTCAAGGGATGGGAACGGGGATGCGACACAGGCGTGCGGGGGCCGTACGGGAGGTGC
>JAKPOQ010000199.1 GCA_029547745.1 Actinomycetes bacterium | reverse complement strand
ACGACCGCGTCGAACTTCTTCATGTCGATCTCGGGCACGAAGCCGGCGGGCTGTTCGCCGACCACGCAGGCCGAGTTGGCGCCGCAGGACTCACCCGGCAGGGTGGCCAACGCCGCGGCGCGCTCAGCCTCGAGGTCGAAGGGGAGCTCCTCGAACTCCGGGCAGTAGTCGATCTCGATGCAGTCCACGGGGCAGGTGCGCTCGCAGAGGGTGCAGGCGTAACACCTGTACGAGCCCCCCTTGCCCTTGACGAGGTCGAACAGACCCACGCCGCGCGGTTTGTCGAGGAGTTCGCGCCGCTCGAAGTCGATCCCCTTGAGGACCTCGTACAGAGCAGAGCCTCTGGGCTCGGTCGCGGTACCCCCGCGTGAGCGTCTCCGCATGCGTGCCACCTCAGTCCTTGCGCAGGTTGAGGTAACGACGTCCGGTGGACGCGCGTCCCTTGCTCCGCGCAGCCTCTTCGAGCTCGGCGAACGCCTGCTCGATGTTGTCGGGGAAGATGTCGCGCCCGCCGAGGCCGTAGATGAACGGCAGCACCTGGGGGCGCGGGTCGCAGTCGTAAAGGGCGCTCCTGATCTCCATGAACACAGGGCCGCCCTGGGCGCCGAACGAGTCGGCACGGTCCATGACGCCCACCACCTTGACGTGCTGGAGCGCCTGCGCGAACTCCTCGTGCGGGAACGGCCGGAACACGCGCACGCGGACCATGCCGGCCTTGACGCCCCTGTCGCGGAGCTTGTCGACGATCATGCGGGTGGTGCCCGCCGTGGATCCGACTACGACGATGGCGATCTCGGCGTCGTCGAGGCGGTACGGGTCGAGCAGCCCGTACCTGCGGCCGCTCAGCTCCGCGTACTCGTCGGCGGCGTCCTGGATGACCTTGAAGGCGCGGTCCATGGCCCGGTTCTGCGCCACCTTGTGCTCGAAGTACCAGCCGTGGAGGCCGTCGAAGGGACCCACCGTGACCGGGTTCTTCGTGTCGAGCATGGGATTGACCGCCCGGTACGGACCGACGAAGGCCTGGACCTGCTCCTTGGTGAGCATCTGCAGAGGACCGATGGCGCCGCTGATGACGTAGCCGTCGTACATGTGCATCACCGGCAGGCGCACGTCCATGTGCTCGGCGATGCGGACGCCCTGGATGCAGTTGTCGTAGGCCTCCTGGTGGTTCTCGCCGTAGAGCTGGATCCAGCCGGTGTCGCGGCCGCCCATGGTGTCGCTGTGGTCGCAGTGGATGTTGATGGGGCCGCTGAGCGCGCGGTTGACCGTGGTCATGACCACCGGCAGCCGGTAGCTCGCGGCGACGAAGAGGACCTCCCACATGAGGGCGAAGCCCTGCGAGGAGGTCGCCGTCATCGTCCGTGCTCCTCCGGCCGCCGAGCCGATCACGGCGCTCATCGCGCTGTGCTCGCTCTCGACGGTGACGAACTCGGTGCTCACCCTGCCGTCGGCGACCATCTGCGCGTACAGCTGGACGACCTCGGTCTGGGGGGTGATGGGGTAGGCGCAGACGACGTCGGGATCGATCTGGCCCATCGCCTCGGCGACGGCCTCGTTCCCGGTGACGGCGAGGATCTCGGGCTGGGTGACGGCCATGGTCACTCCTTCACGTCGATCTTCATGACGATGGCCTTGGTCGGGCACTCCCGGGCGCAGATGCCGCAGCCCTTGCAGTGCTCGAGGTCGATGCCGGTCGCCTTGTTGTCCTCGACGATGATCGAGGCATCGGGGCAGTAGAAGTAACAGAGCATGCAACCGTCGCACTTGGCGACGTCGATCTCGGGGACCATCGAGCGCCAGCCGCCGGTCTCGTTGTAGACGGAGTTGCCGGCCTCGACGATGGTCGCGCCCAGCTCGTGGCGCTCCGGGCCCCACTGGTCGATGTCGCTGATGTCCCAGGAGGGCTTCTTCTTCGCCGGGGTCCTGCGCGCGGCGCGCTTCTTCGGCGGCGCCGGCCGCTTGGCGCCCGCCTTCTTGTCCACGGTCATTCGGCCTGGACCTCCTCGTAGCTCCGCGTGATGGCGGCGATGTTGCCCTCCACGACCTTCGGCGGGAACTTCTTGCCGAAGTCCTCGCGCAGGAACGCGACGACGTCGTCGATCGGGAAGAGCCCGGTGATACGGGTGAGCGCGCCCACCATCGGCGTGTTGGGGATGGGGCGCTTGATGGTCTCCACGGCGATGCGTGTGGCGGCCACGGTGTAGTACGCGAATCCCTCGAGGCCGTAGTGCCTGCGCAGCTCGGCCGGCGACATCTCGCTGTTGACCAGCACGATGGCGTCGTCCGGCGCTCCGGCCGTGACGTTGACGATGCTGAGCAACGACGGGTCGAGCACGACCACGATCTGCGGGTGCTCGACCCCGGAGTAGACCTGGATGGGGGCGTCGCTGACGCGCGTGAAGGCGACGATCGGCGCGCCCGAACGCTCGGGTCCGTACTCCGGGAACGCCTGGAAGAACTTGCCCTGGCCGAGCGCCAGCTCGGCGACCAGCTTGGCGGCGGTCACTGCGCCCTGCCCGCCGCGCCCGTGCCAGCGGATCTCGGTGAGGGCGGGGGGCGCCTCCACCTTCTGCGTGCCGGACTTCGTCGTCATCGTCACTCCTCTCCCTGCCGCACGTCGCGGCGCCCCGCGAGGGCGCGGCCCAGTGTCAGCTCGTCGGCGTATTCGAGGTCCCCGCCCACCGGCAGGCCGCTGGCCAGCCGCGTGACGCGCACGCGGGCCGGCAGCAGGTCGGCGACGTACATCGCCGTCGCCTCGCCGGTCATCGTCGGGTTGGTCGCCACGATCACCTCGTCCACGGAGTCGTCCACGCGCGCGAGGAGCTCGGTCATGTGCAGATCCTCGGGGTCCACGCCGTCGATGGGGCTGAGTGCGCCGCCGAGGACGTGGTAGTACCCGCGGAACTCGCGTGTGCGCTCGATGGTGATCACGTCGAACGGTTGCTCCACCACGCAGAGCAGCCGCGGGTCGCGCCGCGGGTCGGCGCAGATGGTGCA
>JAKPOQ010000180.1 GCA_029547745.1 Actinomycetes bacterium | reverse complement strand
GTCGCTCATGGGGTTCCCCCTGTTGGGACGGTGTGAGCTGGGTGGGAGGGTGTCGCGGAGATGCGGGTGGTGACGCCGTTGATGGGCGCGGGCTGGGTGGTGGGTGCTGCTGCGTGGGTATGCCGTGGGGCTGGGTTCGCCGCCAGGCTCGCCTCGGCGTGGTCGAGCCAGCGGAGTTGGGCCTCGACGGCGAAGAGGCGATGCTCGAGGACGAGCAACTCGGGGTCGACGCCGATCGTGGCCGGGGGCGCGGTGAGCGGTGCGGTGAGGGCCACCTTGAGCCGGGTGAGCTCCTGCAGGTGACGCATCGTGGCGCCACGCTGGGTCTGGATCACGGCATACGGGTCGACGGTGGGGGTGGCGATCGCGAGGGCTAATTTGATGACGAGTTCGTCGCGGGCGGGCTCGGCGACGCCGACGGGAGCCAGCCACCACGAGTCGGCCTCGGCGCGACCGGCCTCGGTGAGGCGATAGGCGATCCGGCCCTCCTCGTCGGGCTTGCCGTCGCCGACGACGAGGCCGTCGCGCTCAAGCCGGGCGAGGGTCGTGTAGACCTGCCCAACGTTGAGCGGCCAGACGCCGCCGGTGCGGGCCTCGAAGTCCGCCTTGAGCAACGCGCCGTAGCGGGGGCCCTCCCGCAGCAGCGCCAACAGGCTCTGCCGAACGGACATCGGACCTCCTTGGGGCTCTCAGGTGCAGGGACATACTCGGTATAGGTGCTGGTGAGAGACGCTATACCGAGTATGTCGCGAGGTCAAGTGATCGTGCCGAGGTCGTCGGCCGGGCTCTACACCGTCAGCAGGACCTTGCCGATGTGAGTGGACGACTCGAGCAGGCGGTGGGCGTCGGCGGCTTGGGCGAGCGGCATACGCGCATGGACGATCGGCCGCACCGCACCGGAGGCGACGAGCGGCCACACGTGCTCGCGCACCGCGGCGACAATGGCGGCCTTCTCGTCGGCAGGGCGGGCCCGCAGCGAGGTCGCGGCGACCGACGCACGCTTGCGCAACAGCACCCCGAGGTCGAGCTCCGCGCGCGTCCCGCCTTGCAGCCCGATCACGACGAGCCGCCCGTATGCCGCGAGCGCGTCGACGTTGCGGGCGAGATACTTCGCGCCCATGTTGTCGAGGATGACGTCGACGCCCGCGCCGTCGGTGGCTGCCTTGACCGCCTCGACGAAGTCCTCCGCCCGGTAGTTGACGAGCACCTCGGCGCCGAGCGAACGGCATACCTCGAGCTTCTCGGCCGACCCCGCAGTCACGGCGACATGCGCGCCGAGAGCGTGGGCGAGTTGGATCGCCATCGTGCCGATCCCCGACGACCCGCCGTGGACCAGCAGCCACTCCCCGGGAACGAGCGCGGCCGTCATGAAGACGTTGGACCACACCGTGCAGGCCACCTCGGGCAGCGCCGCGGCATCGACGAGCGACACCCCCGCTGGCACGGGCAGCAGTTGGCCGGCCGGGACGGCGACGCGCGCGGCATACCCGCCGCCGGAGAGCAGCGCACAGGCCTCGTCGCCGACCGCCCACCCGGTGACGTCCGCGCCGACCGCCGCCACTCGCCCGCTGCACTCCAGCCCGAGGTATGCCGATGCGCCCGGCGGCGGGGGGTAGTGGCCTTGGCGCTGGAGCAGGTCCGCGCGGTTGACGCCGGCCGCGACGACGTCCAGGAGCACCTCGTCGGGCGCGAGGGTGGGGTCGGGGACCTCGGCGAGGACGAGCGCCTCGGGGCCGCCGGGAGTGGGCACGGTGATCGCCAGCATGAGATCGAGCGTAGCCGCGGCGTTGGTCACCAAGGGCGGGCAGGAGCGTGCTGCGTGGCAGGCTGGTGAGGTGGGATATCGGCCGGGTGACGCGGCATACCGGAGGGTGGTTGTCGCCCTCTTCGCTGCGGGCGTGACCACCTTCGCGCTGCTCTACTCTCCCCAGGCGGTCCTGCCCGAGTTGGCGGCCGACTTCGGGATGCCGGCGTCGGCGACCACCCTGTCGATCTCGGTGACCACGCTGGCGATGGCGGTCGCGCTGCTGGTGGTCGGGCCGGTTACCGAGCGGGTCGGGCGGACGCCGATCATCCGGGCGTCGGTCGTGGTCACCAGTCTGGTGGGGATCGCCCA
>JAKPOQ010000195.1 GCA_029547745.1 Actinomycetes bacterium | reverse complement strand
GCCATCTCAGCTCACCTCCATGAACAGCGCCTCTTCCTTGGCGAAGATCTGGTTGTCGGTGTAGTGGTGCAGGGTGATCGCCTTGACCGGGCACTCGCTCACGCAGATGCCGCAGCCCTGGCAGGCGGCCGCCTCGATCTTGGCCTTCTTCGTGTCGGGCTCGATGACCGGCACCTCGTACGGGCAGATGCGCACGCAGGTCAGGCAGGCGGCGCACTTCTCTTGGTCGACCTCGGCGACCACGCCGCCGGCCTGGAGGGCCGGCTTGGCAAGGATGGCCGCCGCCCTCCCGGCGGCGGCGTACGCCTGGCTGATCGCCTCGTCGATGCCCTTGGGGTAGTGGGCCGCCCCGCAGAGGAAGATGCCTTCGCTCGCGAAGTCGACGGGGCGCAGTTTGACGTGCGCTTCGAGGAAGAAGCCCTCGGCGGTGAGCGGCACCTTGAGGAGCTTCGAGAGCTCAGCAGCGCCGTCGGCCGGTACCGTCGGCGTGGCGAGGACGAGCAGGTCGACGGGCACGGTCATGTCCTTGCCGAGGTACGGATCGCGGAAGCCGACCGTCACTGTGCCGTCGGCGCCGACCTCGGGCTTCGTCTGCTCGTCGTAGCGGGTGAAGATCACGCCCAGCTCGCGCGCCTTCGTGTAGTACTCCTCGAGGAGGCCGAAGGTGCGGACCTCCTTGAACCACACGTAGACCGGACGGTCGGGGTCACGCTCCTTGAGGGCGATGGCGTTCTTGATGCTCTGCTGGCAGCAAGTGCGCGAGCAGTAGGGCCGGCGCTCGTCGAGCGAGCCGGCGCAGAGGATGAAGCCGACGGCGCCGGCCTCGGCGAGCGCCGGGTCGTCCTCCTTGAGCATGCGCTCGAGGTCCATGCCGGTGACGATCTTGGGACTCGCGCCCAGGCCGTAGAGGTCGGGGCGCTCCTCCTGCGACCCGGTGGCCACGATGACGACGCCGTGGTCGATGGGCGTCCGCTTGCCGTCCTTCTCGCGGATGACGCTCGAGAAGTTGCCGATGAAGCCGTGGAAGTCGTCGACCGTGGCCTCGAGGTGGATCTTGACGCTGGGATCGTCGATGAGCTTCTGCTCGAGCTCGGCCACGTACGCGGCGGCGTCGCCGCCGCGGATCGTCGGGCCGAGCTCGAGGACATGGCCGCCGAGCCGGGGGCCGCGCTCGACGAGGTGGACCTCGTGGCCCATCTCGCCGAGGGCGAGCGCGGCCGTCATGCCGGCGACGCCGCCGCCGATGACGAGGGCCGCGTGGGTGAGCGGCACGTCGACCTTGAACAGCGGCTCGAGCAGCCGGGCCCGGGCGACCGACATGCGCACGAGGTCCTTGGCTTTCTCGGTCGCCTTCTCCGGCTCCTTCGAGTGCACCCACGACGCCTGGTCGCGGATGTTCGCCATCTCGAAGAGGAAGGGGTTGAGACCGGCCTCGCGGAGCGTGTCCTGGAAGATCGGCTCGTGTGTACGCGGCGTGCAGCTCGCGACCACGACCCGGTTGAGGCGCTCCTTCTCGATGGTCTCGCGGATGAGCTGTAGCGAATCGCTCGAGCACGTGTACATCGTGTCGGTGGCGAAGGCCACACCGGGTAGCGTGCGCGCGTACTCGGCGACGCTCTCGACGCCGATGACCCCGGCGATGTTCGAGCCGCAGTGGCAGATGAAGACGCCGATGCGCGGGTCCTCGGCGCTGATGTCGCGCTCGGCCGGGTACTCCTTCTCGACTGTGAGAGCGCCCCGCGAATCGGCGAGCCCCGTCATCACCTGGGCGGCCGCGGCCGAGGCCTGGGCGACGCTGTCGGGGATGTCCTTGGGCTCGCCGAACGGCCCGACGACGAAGACGCCCTCGCGGCTGGTCGCCAGGGGGGCGAACTCCTCGAGCTTGCAGAAGCCGTGGCGGTTGAGCTCGATGCCGAGGCGCCCGGCGGCCTCCTGCGCCTTGCGCGCGGGCTCCAGGCCGACCGAGAGCACGACCATGTCGTACTCGCTCGTGCGCATGTTGCCCTGCTCGTCCTCCCAACTGATGAGCAGGTCCTTCGTGAGCGGATCTTCCTTGATGGCCGACGGCCGCGAGCGGATGAAGCGCACGCCGCGGTCGAGGGCCCGCTGGTAGAAGGCGTCGAAGCCCTTGCCCTGGGCGCGCATGTCCATGAGGAAGACCTCGGGCTTCGCCTCGGGCACGTGGTCGATGGTGAGCATCGCCTGCTTGTTCGCGAACATGCAGCAGACGCTGGAGCAGTACTCGTGCGTCTGGTCGCGCGAACCGACGCACTGGATGAAGGCGATGCGCGTCGGATGCCGACCGTCGGACGGTCGCTTGACGTCGCCGACGGTCGGTCCCGACGCGCTCAGCATGCGTTCGTACTCGAGTGCGCTGAGCACGTTCGGGTAGCGCCGGTAGCCGTACTCGCTGGCCCTGCCCGGGTCGTGCGGGTCGAAGCCGGTCGCCATGACGACGGCGCCGACCTCGAGCTCCATCTCGCGGTCGCGTTCGTCGTGCAGCAGGGCGCCGGGGCCGCAGGCGCGGACACAGGCGAAGCACTCGGAACAGACGGCGCAGTCGAGGCAACGCTTGGCCTCGGCGACCGCCTGCTCCTCGCTGAAGCCCGTGTTGACCTCGTCCCAGACGACCTTGCGCGCCGCGCCCGCCAGTTGGGGCATCGGCAGGCGGGCCATGACCTCGGTCTTGGCGAGCACCTCGTCGTCGGGCTTGGCCTCGTCGCGGAGCTCGTCCCAGACGGGGATGAGCTCCTCGCCGCGGAGGAAGTCGTGGATGCTGCGCGCCGCGCGCCGGCCGGCGGCGACCGCTTCGATCGCCGTCCACGGCGCGCTCGCCGCGGCGTCGCCGCCGGCGAACACGCCGGCGCGCCCCGTCATCAGCGTCCGCTTGTCGACGACGATCTGACCCTTCTCGACCGCGACGCCCGTCGCGCCCTGGAGGAAGTCGTCGACCATGCTCTGGCCGATAGCGAAGATGACGGTGTCGCAGTCGATGTCGTGGGCGGTGCCCTCGACGCGGACCGGCGGCCGCCAGCCGCGCTCGTTCGGCTCGCCGAGGGCGCAGGAGCTGAAGGTCACGCCGCAGGCGCGGCCGCTGGCGTCGAGCTTGACGGCATCGGGCATGCAGGAGCAGTTGAAGACGACGCCCTCGGCGAGGCCCTCGTCCAGCTCCTCGTCGGAGGCCGGCACGGTGGCGTCGTCCTCGATGCAGTTGATGACGACCTGCTCGGCGCCCAGGCGCAGGGCGGTGCGCCCGGCGTCGAACGCCACGTCGCCGCCGCCGATGACGACGACCTTCTTGCCCATCTCGACCGGCTCGCCGACCGTCGCCTTGTACAGGAGGCTGACGGCGTCGAGCACGTTGGGCGCGTCGGCGCCCGGGATCGGCAGGGTGCGGCCACCCTGCAGGCCGACGGCCAGGTAGACGGCCTTGTAGCCGTCGTCGAGCAGGCCGTCGACGGTGACGTCGCTGCCGCAGCGCCGGCCGCAGACGAGGTCGACGCCGAGGGCGGTGATGCGGTCGATGTCTTGCTGAAGCGCTGCCTTGGGCAGGCGGTACTCGGGGATGCCGAAGCGGAGCATGCCGCCCGGTTCCCGCTTGGCCTCATAGACGGTCGTCTGGTAGCCGAGCAGGGCGAGCTCGCGGGCCGCCGTGAGGCCGCTCGGGCCGGCGCCGATGACGGCGACCTTCTCGTTGTACTTGACCGGGGCCTTCTCGGGCAGGGGCACGTGTTCGTTGGCGTAGTCGGTGACGAACCGTTTGAGACCGCGGATGGCGACGGGCTCGTCGACCTCACCCCGGGTGCAGTCGTCCTCACAGCGCGCCGTGCAGATGCGGCCGCAGACCGCGGGGAACGGGTTCGGCTCGCTGACCACCGTGTAGGCTTCGGCGAACCTTCCCTCGCGGATGAGGGCGACGTAGCCCTGCGCCGACGTCGCCACCGCACAGGCGCGTTTGCAGGGCGAGTGCCCCTTCTTGGTCACCGCGTACGTGTTGGGGATGGCCTGCGGATACAGCTTGAAGATGGCCTTGCGCTCGCCGAGCCCCTCGTTGTACGGGTCGGGGACGACCACGGGGCAGACGGGCGCGCACTCGCCGCAGCTCGTGCATTTGTCCGGGTCGACGAAGCGGGCGTGGTGGAAGACCTTCGCCGTGAAGTCGCCCGGCCTCCCCTCGAGACCGATCAGCTCCGAATTGGTGACGATCTCGATGTTGAGGTGGCGTCCGGCCTCGACGAGCTTGGGCGCCAGGGTGCACATCGAGCAGTCGTTGGTCGGGAACGTCTTGTCGAGCTGGGCCATGTGGCCGCCGAGGGCCGGCGCCTTCTCGACGAGGTAGACCTTGTAGCCGCCCTCGGCGAGGTCGAGGGAGCACTGGATGCCGGCGACGCCGCCGCCTAAGACGAGGGCTGCACCGGTGGACTTGGCTGGGGGATCCGGCGGCATAGGCGCACTCCTTCGACGGACAGGCGGCAGATGTGAGGACCGCATGTGGTCGTCCACTGATCCGACGTCATGCTTGCGACCACGTCTGGAGTATAGCTGGGCGTCGCCGTGGGCTTCCACCGGACATGTGCGCGCGTGCGAGGTTTGCTGAGAATGAGCGGGCGCGAACTTCGCTTGCCGCGAAGTTCGCGCCCGCTCCGACACAGGCGCCCACGCCAACACCGCGCGCCCGTCCGCGCTTCTGATACCCGCGCGCCCGTCCGCGCTTCTGATACGCTTTCGGCGCACCCCTCTTGGATCTCAACCAGCGTGCACCGAAGGGTGGTCGATAACATGGGTGTGAAAGAACAGTATCGCGACTACGTGATGACCGGGTTCGTGAAGCGCGTCGAACCGGTGGTCGCGGACCGCGGCGATGGGGCGCTCCTCTACGACGCCGACGGCACAGAGTACGTCGACTGCTTCGCCGGCATCAGCGTCACCAACGCCGGGCACCACAACACCGCGGTCCTGGAGGCCGCCAAGGCACAGGCCGAGAAGCTCGTCCATGCCTGCTCGTACGTGTACTACGTGCCCAGCGTCGGCGCCCTCGCCGAGAAGCTCGCCCAGGTGACCCCCGGCAGACTGCAGAAGACATTCTTCGGCAACGGCGGCGCCGAGGCGATCGAGGGCGCCTTCCGCCTCGCCAAGCGCTACAGCGGCAAGCGCGAGTTCCTCGCCATCGAGTCGAGCTTTCACGGGCGCTCGTTCGCGACCCTGTCGGTGACGGGCAACTCGGGGCGCAAGAAGGGCGGCGGCCCGTACATGCCCGGCGTCGCCTTCGTCCCGACACCGTACTGCTACCGCTGCTTCGCCGAGACCACCCCGGACAAGTGCGACCTGCTCTGCGCCCGTCGCGTCGCCGAGGTCGCTCGCCTGCACCTCTCGGGCGACGTCTGCGCCTTCATCGCCGAGCCGGTCATGGGCGAAGGCGGCATCATCGTCCCGCCGGACGGCTACTTCAAGCGCGTCAAGGAGTTCCTCGACGAGGAGGGCATCCTCTTCATCGCCGACGAAGTCCAGAGCGGCTTCGGGCGCACAGGCAAGATGTTCGCGATCGAGCACTACGGCGTCGAGCCCGACATCATGACGATGGCCAAGGGCATCGCCGACGGGTGGCCGCTGTCGGCCTTCATCGCCAGGTCCGAGATCGCCGACGCCTTCCAGGTGGGCGACCACCTGAGCACGTTCGGCGGCAACCCTGTGAGCTGCGCCGCGGCGCTTGCCAACATCGAGTTCCTCGAGAGCGGCGTGGTCGAGGCGGCGGCCAGGAAGGGCGCCGACCTCAAGGCGCGCTTCGAAGCGTTGGCCAAGACGCAGCCGCTGATCGGCGAGGTGCGCGGCAAGGGTCTGATGATCGGTGTCGAGCTCATCGCCGACCCCAAGACGAAGGCCTACGGTACGGCCGCGGCGGGGTTCACGCGCCAGTACTGCCTCGAGCACAACGTGCTCATCGGCGTCGGCGGCAACTTCGGCAGCGTTCTCCGTATCCAGCCGCCGCTGGTCATCGACGAGAAGCAGATCGACAAGGTCTACGACACGATCGAGGCCGCGCTCGCCGCGTTCGCCAAGCAGCAATGACCTGAGACCCGCGGAGGCCGTCGCGCGGCAGGTCCTCCTGACGAGGGACGCGAGGGGGGCGGGGCGCGCCTATGGCGCGCCCCGCCCCCCGCCTGCACATCTCGGCCAAGTCGACTTGCTTCGCCTTGTCGCCCTTTCCCCTGTCCGCCGACGGCGATACCATCCGCCCGACGGCAGACCACGAGGGGGAGGGCGACGATGGACCAGCAGCCTCAGATCCAGGTGCAGCGCGCTCCAAGGGGAGGCCGCGGCCGCCTCATCGTCGTCGCCGTCCTGGCCGTCATCGTCGCCATCTTCATCGCCCAGAACCGCGTCGGCGTGAAGATGAACTTCCTTTGGCTCCACTTCACGTGGCCGGCCTGGCTCATCATCGTGCTCTCACTCGTGATCGGCGTGGTCGCCGGTCTGCTCATCGGCGCCTACGCGCGGCGGCCGAAGAAGTGACGCCCGGGCGCTGCCCGCTGCGCCGCGGGTGAGACGTGTGGCGGGCGGCGCCGCGCCCCGCGGCGCCGCCCGCCACAGCTCACGCGGTGTGCGGCGCCGCCCGCCACAGCTCACGCGGTGTGCGACGCCGCCTGTGCCGCTCGCTCCTCTTCTTCCTCGTAGACGAACGCCGGGCCCAGTTGGCGCAGCGAGAAGTTGAGGAAGATGCGGTGGCCGTCGAAGTCGAGCACGCGCATGTCGTCGGCGGTCTCGAGGTCGGCGACGATGTCGCGCCACGTGAAGCCGTAGAGATCCTTGCAGCGGTCGATCGGCACCTCGTAGGCGATGAACTTGCGCAGGCCTTTTGCCCGCAGCTTCGCCATCAAGTCGGGATGGTCGATGGTCGGGTACGAGCTCAGGATGAGCAGCGGGCCGGTGCCGGAGAAGACCAGGATACCCTTCATTACGCTCACCCCCTCTCTCGTGACGGGTGCCCATGTCGTGAGCGCTCTGAGCGTCGTCACGGCTCTCCACCGCAAGGGTTCCCGTGCGAAGGCGGCGACGAACCGTCGGGCGGCGACGAACCGTCGGGCGGCGACGGACCGTCGGGCGGCGACGGCCGGTCGGGGCTTGGCGGACCGCGGCGCCGCGGCGGAGCCGCGCGCCGCGGCGGAGCCTCGCGCCGCGCCCGGCCGTGGCGCCTGATAGCCTTCGCTTCCATGAGCACCGCCGAGAAGCGTCGCCTGCTGCGCCGCGTCGTGGGCATCCTCGACGACGTGTACGGGCGCCCCGTCCTTGCGCCGCGCTATCCCCCGGTCGATGAGCTCGTCTTCACCATCCTGTCCCAGAACACGGCCGACGTGAACACGGAGCGGACGTTCGCCGCCCTCAAGGCGCGCTTCCCGCGCTGGGCGGAGGTGCGCGACGCGCCCCTCGCGACCGTCGAAGCGACGATCGCGCGCGGCGGCCTCGCGCACAGCAAGGCGCCGCGCATCAAGGCCGTCCTGGAGGCGTTGAGCACGCGCTCCGGCGAGCCCAGCCTCGCCGAGCTGGACGCCATGTCCGACGCGGATGCCCAGGCCTACCTCACGAGGCTTCCGGGGATCGGACCCAAGACCGCCGCCTGTGTGCTCCTGTTCGCGCTCGGACGTCCGGTGATGCCGGTCGACACGCACGTCCATCGGGTCGCGCGGCGGCTGGGGATCATCG
>JAKPOQ010000154.1 GCA_029547745.1 Actinomycetes bacterium | reverse complement strand
CTCTCCGGGCTTGACGGCACGCACGAACGCGCTGACGAGGCGGACGCCGTCAGGCAAGGACGGAGTGCTGCAGCAGGAGTCGGCGGGGCCGCAGCAAGAGGCATCCGAGGGCGCGCAGCATGAGTCGTCGCTCGCGTTCTCGGAGACGCCGGTCACCTCGACGGCAGCGTCGACGAAGCCTGCACGCCGCAGCCTGGCAAGGTAGTCACTCTCCTCCAGCGCGCCGGCGACGCACGCCGCCCATGCTTCGGCATCCTGCCGCAGGTCGTCGGGCACGAGGCTGAGGTCACCCTGGAAGACCACGTCGCTGACGGCGAACCGGCCGCCCGGCTTGAGGACGCGATAGGCCTCGGCGAGCACCCGGTCCTTGTCGGGCGAGAGGTTGATGACGCAGTTGCTGATGACGACGTCGACGGACGCGTCGGGCAGGGGGACGTCTTCGATCTCGCCCTTGAGGAACTCGACGTTGTCGACGTCCGCCCGGCGCTGGTTCTCGCGCGCCAGGGCGAGCATCTCGTCGGTCATGTCGAGGCCGTAGACCTTGCCTGTGGGCCCGACGCGACGGGCCGAAAGGAGCACATCGATACCGCCGCCGCTGCCCAGGTCGAGCACGACCTCGCCGGGATGAAGATCGGCGAGCGCGGTCGGGTTGCCGCAGCCGAGGCTGGCGAGCACGGCCGAGTCGGGCAGCGCGCTCGTCTCGTCGATGCTGTAGAGGCCTCGGGCAAGCTCGTCCTGCGGCTGCGCCGCGGCGGAGCCGCTACTGCAGCCGCACGCACACGGTTGGGCCTGGGTCGCCGAGACCCGGGACGCCGACGTGGCGCGTTCGGCGTAGCGGGCGCGGATGGTGCGCTTGAGTCGTGCGTCGTCCCTGGTCGTCTCGTCGGTCATGGGTGGCCTTTCGTCAAATCAACGTCGGATGCTATGATGCTCACATCAACCTATGGTGATGTCAACCTCCTATCATAGGATCATGCTTGAAGGAGGGTGAGTGCCGCTCGACGCGACCGACCTGACGCAGGTGACCCGGGTCGCGAAGGCCTTGTCCGACCCCATCCGCTTGCGCATGCTCGCGCTGCTCGCGGAGGGCCGCGACTGCTGCGGCCTGCCCGACCCGCGCACGCGTGACGTGCCGGGTGCGGGCACGCCGGCCGGCATCTGCGTCTGCGAGTTCCAGGAACAGTTCGACCTCGCCCAGTCGCGGACCTCGTACCACCTCAGGGTGCTGAAGGATGCCGGCCTCGTGAGCGAGGAGGCGCGCGGCAAGTGGACGTTCTACGTCCTCGATCGTGAGACGCTGTCCACTGCCCTGCGGGCGCTCGAGCAGCTCCTCGGCGCCTGACGCCTCTCGGGGGTTCGCCGGAAGAGGGCGGCGCCCTTCGGGGTCTCGCGGGAAGGCGACGCGCTGCCACGCACTTGTGTCGTGCGCGACCGTCTCTTCGGCGTGATGCGCTCTGGCGACGGGCAAGCGGCCGGCGACGGGCAACGTTGACGCGGGCGCGCGGGGTGTGGATACAGTTGGAGGCCAGTCCGTCCCTTCCGCCCTGCCGATCTGAAGCGGCCCGGAGAGCCGACGCCGCTCGTCATCGTCGGCGCGCACTACGACGCCGTGACTGCCGGCGCAGGCGCCGACGACAACGCCTCCGGTGTGGCCGTGATGCTCGAGGTGGCGGAGCGCCTCGCCCACTTCAAGATCGACTACGACATCGTGTTCGTCGCTTTCGGCGCCGAGGAGGC
>JAKPOQ010000055.1 GCA_029547745.1 Actinomycetes bacterium | reverse complement strand
CGAGGAGCGCGTCATGGACAACGACGCGCTCGAGCGCGAGCGCGGCATCACGATCCGGGCGAAGCACTGCACGGTCGAGTGGGACGGCTACCTCATCAACATCATCGACACGCCGGGCCACGCCGACTTCTCGGGCGAGGTCGAGCGCGTCCTCGGCGTGGTCGACTCGGTGCTGCTGCTCGTCGATGCAAACGAAGGGCCCATGCCGCAGACGCGCTACGTGCTCATGCGCGCCCTACGTCTGGGGCTGCGGCCGATCGTCGTCGTCAATAAGGCCGACCGGCCCAACGCCGACCCCTCGGGCGCGCTCGACAAGACCTTCGACCTGTTCGTCGAACTGGGCGCCGACAACGAACAGCTCGACTTCCCGGTCCTCTACGGCTCCGGTCTGGAAGGCTGGATCGTGAAGGACCTCGACGAGTACCGGCGTGAGGAGCACGAGCGCGAAGAGCACCTGCGGGACGGCGGCGGCCTTTCGCCGGCGCTGCGCGCCGAGCTGGCCGCCGCCGGAATGGCCGACCTCTTCGCGACCATCATCGCCGAGGTCCCGCCGCCGCGGGTCGACCGGGCAGCGCTCTTCCTCATGCAGGTCAGCACCCTCGCCTGGAGCGACTACGTCGGGCGCATCGGTTGCGGGCGCGTCCTTCAGGGTCGGCTGTCCGTCGGCGACGAGCTGCAGCGCATCATGACGCGCCGCGCCGTCGCCGTCGAGGCCGCGCGCGTCACCCACTTGTGGGTCACGCGCGGCCTCGAGAACCGCGAGGTCGACGAGGTCGCCGCCGGCGACATCGTCTGGCTCGCGGGCCCGGGCGACGTCGCCATCGGCGACACGCTGGCCGCGCCCGAGCTTGACCCGGCGGCGGTCGCCTTGCCGCCGCTCGAGATCGAGGAACCGACGGTGAGCATGTTCTTCCTCGTCAACGACGGCCCGTTCGCCGGGCAGGACGGCAAGGCGGCGACCCTGCGCCAGATCAAGGACCGCCTGGCGCGCGAGGCGCGCGTCAACGTGGCGCTGCGCGTCGAGGACCTCGGCCGCCCCGACGGCGTGAAGGTCAGCGGCCGCGGCGAGCTCCACCTCGCGATCCTCATCGAGGAGATGCGCCGTGAGGGCTTCGAGCTCTGCGTCAGTCGCCCCGAGGTCATCACCCGCGACGACGCCGACGGCACGCTGCTCGAGCCCATGGAGCAGCTCATCATCGACGTGCCGGACGAGTACCAGGGCACGGTCATCCAGGAACTCAGCCTGCGCAAGGGAGAGCTGGTCGCCGTCGAAGGGACGCCGGCAGGCCTCGTCCGCCTCGAGTTCACGGTCCCGACCCGCGGCCTCATCGGCTACCGCTCGGGCTTCCTCACCGAGACCCGCGGCCTGGGCATCATGAGCTCGCGCTTCACGGGCTACGGCCCGTGGCGGGGCGAGCTCCGCGGCCGCGAGCGCGGCTCGCTCGTCAGTCAGGCGGACGGCGAGGCTGCCACCTACGCCCTCGAGAACCTCCAGCAGCGCGCCACGCTCTTCGTCCGCCCCATGGACCGCGTCTACGAGGGCATGATCGTGGGCGAGAACGCGCGCCGCGGCGACATGCTGTGCAACCCCACCAAGCGCAAGCAGCTCGGCAACTACCGCTCCTCCACCAAGGACATCGACGCCGGCCTCAAGGCGCCTCGTCCCCTGACCCTCGACAGCGCTCTCGAATGGA
Organism: Actinomycetes bacterium; assembly: GCA_029547745.1. GTDB lineage: Bacteria > Actinomycetota > Thermoleophilia > UBA2241 > UBA2241 > UBA2241. The sequence continues at coordinate 4,591 of JAKPOQ010000055.1, read as the reverse complement.
TCGCCGACGACGAGCTCGTCGAGGTGACCCCCGATACGGTACGCGTGCGCAAGCACATCCTGAGCACCGAGCAGCGCAAGAAGCGGGAGAAGCGGGCCCCGGCGGGTGAGCCAAGCGTCTCCTGCGCCTGACCGTGGGGGCTTGGTCCCTGGCCCGTCCGGGACGGGGTGCTCCGTGTCGGCGCCTTGCCCCACCCCACCTACCGGCCGTAGCATCCCAGCGGCACACATCGCTTCGTGGAGGGCGTCATGGGTCTCATCCGGTTCGAGCGCAAGGCCGAGACGGTGGGCTTCTTCAGTCCGCTCGCCGGCATGGAGTACGCAGAGCAGACGATCGAGACGCGGTGGGACCCGCTGACCGGGGCGACCTCCACCTCTTCCTCCGAGCTCGCGACCAAAGAGGAGATGTTCTACGGCAAGACGGATTGGGAGCACGCCGAGGAGCTCGCGAGGAGCTCGCGTGACGGGTGCTTCTTCTGCCCCGAGAAGGTCCTCGAGGCCACGCCGAAGTACCCGGACGAGGTCGTCGCCGGTGGACGCCTGCGGCGCGGCCGAGCGCTCGTCTTCCCGAACCTCTTCCCGCTGGCCGCGATCCACGCCGTGGTGACGTATCCCGAGAAGCACTCCCTGCGCCCGTCCGAGTTCGCCCCCGACCTGCTCGAGGAAGGGTTGGGCGCGGCGGTCGAGTTCGCCGGCCGAGCCGAGCGCGCCTACCCGGCGACGCGGCATATCGAGGTGTGCTGCAACCATATGCTTCCCGCCGGCGCCAGCATGGTGCACCCGCACTTCCAGGTCTTCGGCGGCGAGGGCGTGCCGGCGCTGGTGCAGAAGGCCTGGGAGTGCTCGGCGGCGTTCACGCGCGAGCACGGGGTCTCATACTGGCGCACGCTGTGCGAAGAAGAGAAGGCGCATGGCGAGCGCTTCATCGGCGAGCAGGCCGACTGCGTCTGGCTCGCCCCGTACGCACCGATCGGCAACCGCGAGGTGATGGCCGTCGTGCCGGGCGCCGCCACGGTCTCGGCGCTGGGCGCCGAGCAGGTGGCGGCGCTCGCCCGCGGCCTCTCGCAGGTGCTGGCTTGGTACGAGGAGGTCGGCCTCTCGGCGTTCAACTTCACGCTGTACGGCGGGCCTATCGGCGACGCCGCCGGTGGCGGCGCCGCCGCGGCACGGGCGGCTGGCGATCCCGACCATCCGGTGGTCCTGCGCGTCATCGCGCGCTCGGCCTTCAAGCCGGACTACCGCACCGACGACTACTTCCTCGAGAAGCAGCTCGGCAGCGAGCTGATCTTCGAGACCCCGGAGGCGATCGCCGCGACGCTGCGCGCCGGCTTCTGAGCCGTCGCGGACGTCGCGGCGGCCGCGTGCGGCGTGTCCTGGGCCACGAGAGCGCCGGCGTCGTCAGGTGTCTGCGCCACTTCGGCGCCGTGTCGGGGCAGCCGGGTGGAAGTGCCCGCCACGGGGTAGGCTAGGCGGGCCGTGGAGCGCATCCTCGATTACATCGTCAACATGGACGCCTATCTGGCCCAGTTGGTCGACGTCCTTGGGCCATGGGCGTACGGGGCGGTCGCCGCGGTGATCTTCGCCGAGACCGGTCTCGTCGTGACCCCGTGGCTTCCCGGTGAGTCGCTCCTGCTCACGAGCGGCACGCTCGCCGGGAGCGGCATCGTCGAGGTCGTCGTGCTGGCGCCGCTGCTGTTCGCGGCCGCCTTCCTTGGCGATGTCAGCAACTACCTGATCGGCCGTTTCATCGGGCGCTATCTTCTCCGCAAGCCGAGGCGGTACCTCAAGCCGGAGCACGTGGCCCAGGCGCATGAGTTCTACGAGCGCCACGGCGGCGCAGCGATCCTGTTCGCCCGCTTTCTGCCGATCGTCCGCACCCTGGCCCCGTTCGTCGCCGGCGTCGCCGGGATGGAGATCCACAAGCTCATGTTCTTCGCCGCCAGCGCCTCGGCGGTCTGGGTGACCATCTTCCTCGGCGCGGGCTACTGGTTCGGGACGGTCCCGTGGGTCCAGGAGTACCTCGCCGTCGGCCTCGCCATCGCCGTGGCGGTGTCCGTGACGCCGGGCTTCATCGCATATGTGGTGCACCACGTGCGCAAGAAGCGGGCGGCCTGAGGCGGCGGCCGCTCTGCGGCCGCCGCCTCAGGCCGCCCGCCGCGTCCCTCGCCGCTACGCGGCCGCCAGTGCCCCTTCCAGGTCGGCGATCAGGTCGTCGGGGTCTTCGATGCCGACCGAGTAGCGGATGAGCCCCTCGGGGATGCCCATGGCGGCGCGCTCCTCGGGCGTGCACTCGACGTGGCTCGTGGTCGCCGGGGGGCCGGCGATGGTCTCGACGGCGCCGAGGTTGGCGGCGCGGTGGGCCAGCTTCAGGCGCGGCAGGACGCGCTTGACCGCCTCGAAGCCGCCCTCGAGGCTGAAGCTGAGCATGCCGCCGAAGCCACGCATCTGTCGCGCCGCGATGTCGTGTTGCGGATGCGAGGAGAGGCCCGGGTAGTTGACCACCGTGACGGCCGGCTGCGACTCGAGCCACTGCGCGACGCGCAGGGCGCTCGCGTTCTGTCGGCCGATCCGCAGGGCGAGCGTCTTCATACTGCGGATGAGCAGGTAGGCGCTCATGGGGTCGAGGGCGGCGCCCGTTATCTCGCGGTAGTGGTAGACCTTCTGCACGAGATCGGGGGCGCCGCAGATCGCCCCGCCGAGCACGTCGGCGTGGCCGCCGAGGTACTTGGTCGCGCTGTGCAGGGCGATGTCGGCGCCCAGGGCCAGGGGGTTCTGGTTGATGGGCGTGGCGAACGTGTTGTCGACGACCACCGTCGCGCCGGCCGCGTGGCCAGCGGCCGCCAGCCGGGCGATGTCGACGACCTTCAGCGTCGGGTTCGTGGGCGTCTCCAGGTAGAGCAGGGTGCAGCCCTTCGCCACCGCGCTCTCGATCTGCTCGTGATCGGTCGTCTCGCAGAGCTCGGCCTCGATTCCGAAACGAGGCAGGAACTCGAGGAAGATGCGGTTCGTGCCGCCGTACGAGTCCTTCACCGAGACGAGCCGGTCGCCCGGCGAGAGCAGGGCGAAGAGCGTGCCGCTCACGGCGGCCATGCCCGTGGAGAAGCTGGTAGCGGCTTGAGCGCCTTCGAGGATGCGCAGCTTCTCCTCGAAGGCGCTCACCGTCGGGTTCGTGTTGCGGGTGTAGATATGGCCGGGGACGCGGCCGGTAGCGACGTCCAGCCATTCGTCGACGTCCGCGTAGCCGTAGGCCGCGCTGTACACGACGGGCACCTGGGTCGCCCCCTGCACCAGGGACTCGCCCTCGCCCGCCCACACGGCCAGCGTGTCGGGTGACAGGCGACTGGGCTCGATCCCGCCCGGCAGCCCCTTCGTGGACGGCTTAGCCTCGGTCATGGTCGCGCTCCTCGGTCCGTGCTTGTGGTGCGGCGCCGGTCGTCGCCGGCCCGGGATGGCCACCATATCGCGAGAGTCGGGGTCGCCGCCACATGGGGGATGACCGTGTCGTAGCGGAGATCAGGTCTGCCGGCCGCCCCGACTGGGTCCTCGCCGCGGATCAGGCCGGCCGGCCACCGGCCAACAGCTCCATCAGGCGTGCCGCGTCGCGGGGCGCGTGGCCGCCGACATCGTTGTTGAAGTAGACGTAGGCGTCGCGCCCCGCGGCACGCTGCTCACCGAGGAACTTCGCCCAAGGGGTGAGCGCCTCTGCCGGGTAGGCGCCCCCCTCCGCGGCGAGACCGTGGAAGCGCAGGTAGACGAAGTCGGCCGTCGTCGTGAGGTCGACCGGCATGATGTCACTGCTCACGTGGACGTGGGCGGCGTTGTGGGCACGCAGGACGGAGAACGCCTCCTCGCGCAGCCACGAGCGGTGACGGAACTCGACGGCACAGCGTACGCCGTCCGGCATCTCGGTGAGGAAGCGGTCGAGCGGCTTCGGGTCGAAGGTGACCGAGGGCGGCAGTTGCCAGAGGACGACGGCGAAGGCGTCGCCGAGCAGAGCGACCCGCGACATGAACTGGGCGAGCGCCTCGCCGACGTCCTGCAGGCGGCGGATGTGGGTGATGAACCGGCTGCCCTTGATGGAGAAGGCGAAACCCTCGGGGGCACGGTCGCGCCATCCCCGCACCATGGCTTCGGAGGGGAGGCGATAGAAGGTGGCGTTGACCTCGACCGTGGGGAAGCGCTTGGCGTAGAAGGGCAGCCGGTCGCGGGCTGCCAGGCCGGGAGGATAGAAGTCCCCGGCCCAGTGCTCGTAACTCCACCCGCTGGTGCCGATCAATGTGCGGCTCATGGATGCATGATAGCCGGAGGTCACCTGTGCTGGGCCCCCTGTGTCGAGGCGCCAGCGGCGGGTGCCGCGCCCGGCAGCCGCGGCCGGCATATCATGCCGGCATGGACGTGCCGGACGTAGTCAGAGGCCGCCGCCGGCGCCCCGGCGGCGGAAACGCCGGACAGCTCGCCGCCGAGCTGCTCCGCATCAACGCGGCGCGGGCCCTCGACCAGCTCTCCGCTGTGGTGGCCGCGGCGTGCGGCGACGCGCCTGCCCTCGTCGGTCTGAGCGGCGGCCTCGACTCGGCCGTGCTCGCTGCCGTCGT
>JAKPOQ010000146.1 GCA_029547745.1 Actinomycetes bacterium | reverse complement strand
AGGGCGGCCGGTCGCGAGATGCCAGACGATCAGGGTGGCGTTGAACACCGCGAGGTTCACGATGACCCCGCTGCCGCCGACGATGGCGAACTTCGTGAACTGGCGGGCGTTCCGCGAGACGCGCTCGCGGTCGACGAGCGGCGTGCTCACTCCGGCTCCTGCGCTCGATGTGCGGGCGCCAGGTCGCGGTCTGAGGCGAGCGCCCGGTCGTGAGCCGGCACCTCGTTCACGAGCTGACCTCGGCGAGGGCGGCGCGCGCGGCGACGAAGTCGAGCGGACGCCACGGCAGGCGCTCGGCGGCGCAGAGCGCGGAAAGGTGAGCGCGGGCGAAAACGAGGTCGGCTTCGCGCGCGGGACAGAGGTCGCTAGCGCCGTCGCCGAAGACCCACACGGTGTCGCCCGGCCGGCGCCGCGCGCGTAGGACCGCCGCCTTGCAGTGCGCCGGTCCGCAGCGTGGGCAGTCGCCGAGACGCGGGTCGTATTCGATGTGATACGGCGGCCCGCCGTTCGGACCCTCGCCGACGAGCTCGCTGGCGACGAGCTCGACGGGGGGCAGGCCGTAGCGCCGCCAGACTGTGGTGATGACTTCGCGGAAGCCGGCGCTGACGACGATGACGCGGCCGCCGCCGGCGCGCACGGCAGCGAGGAACGCGGCGAGTCCGGGTGCCGGCTCGGCGGCCGCGACCAGGGCGCCGAGCAGCTTCGCCCGCGGCGCCCTCACCAGGCCCACCTGGCGGTCGAAGCACTCGGCGTGGCTGAGCCGCCCCGCCCGGACGTCGTCTTCGAACGGCCGCCAGGCATCGCCGACGAACTCCTGGAACACGACCTCGTTGCACTCCCGCGTCGTGGCCGTGCCGTCGTAGTCGAGGAAGGCGAGCAGGCGTCGGAGCGGCCGGGCATCGCCTGCCTCCGCGTGCAGACGGGCGCCGCCTTGCTCTACGAACGGATGAGCGCCGCCTTGCTCCGCGCGCGATCGGGTCTCGCTTGGCTCTTCGTGCAGATGGGCGCCGCCTGGTTCGGCGCGTGGCCGGGTGGTGTTCGGCGCCGCGGGCGGGCGGTCGTCGGCGATCATGAAGGCGAGTCTATATCGGTCTGGTAGAATCTGCGTCCCGCCCGAAAGCGAGTCACGTGAACGACAGACAGCCCCGGTTCCACGAGGTTCCCGCACGCGCCGACTTCCCGGCGCTCGACCGCCGCATCCTGCAGTTCTGGAAGGATGCCGACATCTTCCACAAGAGCCTCGCCGCCGCCGGCGACGACGCCCCCCTGTTCGTCTTCTACGAAGGGCCGCCGACAGCGAACGGCCGCCCGGGTGCACACCACGTCCTGTCGCGGATCTTCAAGGACATCTTCCCGCGCTACAAGACCATGCGCGGCTACCGCGTGCCGCGCAAGGCGGGGTGGGACTGCCACGGCCTCCCGGTCGAGCTCGAGGTCGAACGCCGTCTCGGTATCGACGGCAAGGAACAGATCGAGGAGTACGGCGTCGCCGCCTTCAACGAGCTCTGCCGCGAGAGCGTCCTGACCTACCTCAAGGAGTGGGACAGGATGACCGAGCGCATCGGCTTTTGGATCGACCTGGACGACGCCTACTACACGTTCACGAACGACTACATCGAGACCGTCTGGTGGCTGCTGCGCCGCATCTACGACAAGGGGCTGCTCTACCAGGGGTTCAAGGTCGTCCCGTACTGTCCGCGCTGCGGGACGGCGATCTCGAGTCACGAGGTAGCCCAGGGTTACAAGGACGTCACCGAAGACTCGGTCTACGTGCGCTTCCGGCTGGCGGCGCCGGCGGCCGAGAGGCTGACTGGCGCCGCCGGCGTGCCCGTGTCGCTCGCCGTCTGGACGACCACGCCGTGGACCCTCGTCAGCAACGTCGCCGCCGCCGTGAACCCCGACGTGACCTACGCCCTCGTCGAGAGCCGCGGCGAGCGCTTCGTCCTCGCCGACGAGCTCGTCGAGAAGGTGCTCGGCAAGCAGGCCGTCGTCGAGCGGCGGTTCGCCGGCGCCGAGCTGCTGGGTCTCGAATACGAGGCGCCGTACTCGTTCCTGCCGGTCGAGAAGCGCGCCCACTTCGTCATCGGCGGCGACTTCGTCACGACGACCGACGGCACCGGCATCGTCCACATCGCGCCCGCCTTCGGTGAGGACGACATGCGCGTCGGCCTCGAGAACGACCTGCCGGTCGTGAACGCCGTCGACGCGCGGGGGCGGTTCATCGACGCCGTGACGCCGTGGGCGAGGCGCTTCGTCAAGGACGCCGACGCCGAGATCGTCGCCGACCTCAGGGAGCGCGGCCTGCTGCTCGGTGTCGAGGCCTACGAGCACAGCTACCCGTTCTGCTGGCGCTGCGACACGCCGCTGCTCTACTACGCCAAGCCGACCTGGTACATCCGCACGACGGCGATCAAGGACGAGTTGCTCGCCGCCAACGACGCCATCATCTGGCACCCCGAGCACATCAAGACGGGCCGCTTCGGCGAGTGGCTCGCCAACAACGTCGACTGGGCGCTCGGCCGCGACCGGTATTGGGGGACGCCGCTGCCCGTCTGGCGTTGCCCCGAGGGGCATACGCACTGCGTCGGCAGCGTGGCCGAACTGCGCGCGATGGCCGTGTCGCCGGTCGCCGACGACCTCGAGCTCCACCGGCCTTACGTCGACGAGGTCGTGCTGCGCTGCCCCGAGTGCGGCGCCGGGATGCGCCGCGTCACCGAGGTCATCGATGCCTGGTTCGACTCTGGGTCGATGCCGTTCGCCCAGTGGCACTACCCGTTCGAG
>JAKPOQ010000194.1 GCA_029547745.1 Actinomycetes bacterium | reverse complement strand
CGTGGGTGCGCACGAAGACGAGCTTGTAGAAGCGCGCGACGTCGTCCTTCGGCGTCATGTCGCGGGCCTTGGCGAAGCTCTCCTGCGTGACGGTCCACTCGAAGCGGCGGCGCAGCTCCTCGACGCGCTCGGGCGTCATCGCCTTGATGCTGCGGTGGAGGAACACCACGTCGTCGTCGAGGTCCGCGATGACCTCCTTGTTGCTCGGGTCCTTCGCGTGCAGCACCGCCGCCGCGCCCGCGAAGGGCTCGACGTAGGTCTTGTGCGCCGGGATGAGCGGGACGATGCGCTTCGCGTAGTGGAACGAGCCGCCGAACGTGCCGAAGGGCTGCGCCTTCTCGACGTCGTCAGCGCCGTCGTCGAGTGCGCCGTCCCACGCGTCGAGGACAAACTCGTCGTCGAGCGCCTTGGTGGTCGGCTCGTAGTTCGCGACCAGGAGCTGCGTCAGCACCGAGCTGCCGCCGACGCCGCGCATGTGCGCGATCGAGCGCCGCGTGCGGATGCGCTTCGTCCAGAAGTCGCTGTCCTTCACCAGCTCCGGGAACTTGCCTCGGATGCCGTAGGTGATGAGGAAGCGGCCCTTGAGCGACTTGAGCAGCTTGAAGAACCGCTCTTCGTCGAACTCGCTCTCGCCGACGTCGACGTTGTAGCCGGGGTACGGCGGGTCGAGGAAGAAGACCGTGTCCTTGCCGTCGTACTTTCGAACGACCTTCTCGTAGTCGCCGCCGTAGACCTTCACCCGCTTCAGGCGCGGCGCGAACTTCTCGATGCGCTTGATGGTCGTCGCCTCGACGCCGACCACCGTTGGGCTGAAGCTCTTGCCGCGCATCTTCCCGTAGGAGAAGTGCGTCAGGTACAGGAAGCGGTGCAGCCGCTCGACGTCGTCCTCGGGCTCGACGTCGAGGAGCCGCTTGAACGTCTTCTCGTCGCCGACCCACGGCAGCTTCTTCAGCTTCGCGAGCCCCTCGGCGGAGAGCTTCTTGATGAGCCGGTAGGCGTCGGCGATCTCCAGGTCGGCGTCGTTGATGACCTCGACGTCCGAGGGCTCCTTGGCGAACAGCACCGCCGCGCTGCCGGCGAACGGCTCGACGTAGGTCTTGTGCGCCGGGAGCATCCCCACGAGGCGGTCCGCCAGGCGCTTCTTGCCCGCGGGCGAGCCCCAGATGGTCTTCTCGACCTCGGTGGATTCGGCGCGCAGGCCGGCGTTCGCCGCGAGAACGCGACGCGCGTGCGCGAGCGCCTTGTCGATGCGCTCAGACATCGCGCAGCGCCTCCGGGTCCGTGCCCCAATCGGGCTGGTCGGTGGACGGCGCGTTCAGGTCGCGCGGCCAGACGAAGGGCGCGTCCTGCTTCGCCGTCTTGTCCCCGGTCCGCCCGGGCGCAGACGGAGGCGGCCCATCCCCGGTGGTCGGGACGGTCGTCTCGGGCTCGCGCGGCTTGGTCTCGGGCATGCGTCGTCCTCCGCAGAGGCAAAGCCGCCGACCTCGCACGGAGGGGACACGTGGTACTCGTACCCCGATGAAATTCGACATTCGACAGGAGCAGCCGGGAGACGAGGCTGCCGTTCACGCGCTGAACGTGGCGGCGTTCGAGACCGACGCTGAGGCGCGGCTGGTCGATGCACTCCGCACGAGCAGCGCGCTCATGCTGTCTCTCGTGGCGACCCGGGACGGCGCGATCGTCGGACACATCGCGTTCTCGCCGGTCGCGGCCGACGCCGACGGTCGCGTAGCTCACGGCATCGGCCTGGCGCCAATGGCCGTCGCTCCCTCACAACAGCGCCAGGGCATCGGTGGGCGGCTGATTGCCGAGGGGCTCCGACGCCTGCGCGCAGAGGGTCATCCGTTCTGCGTCGTGCTCGGCCACGTCGACTACTACCCGCGCCATGGGTTCGTTCCGGCCCGTACCCACGGCCTGCGCTGGGAGCAGGGACACGATGAGGCGTTCTTCGTGCAGGAACTCGCGCCCGGCGGTCTGGACGGGATATCTGGCGTCGTTCACTACCGCCCTGAGTTCGACGCGGTGTAGCTCCTTTACACGACCGCGAGCGTCGTGGACCGGCAGAGGCCGTGGTACGGCGGGAAGCCGATGCCCACCTCGTTCAGCGCGGTGTCGCTGGCGAGCGCGCGGAAATCGCCGCGATCGTCCCGCGTGCCCATCGCCGAGCGCGTGATCTCGGCGAGGTCGGTCCGACCGGCGCCGCCGTCCACGTAGAGCCGGGTGCGGCCCGTCTCGCGATCCTGGGCCTCACGAACCCACGGCATGGCCTGCTTGATGGCCTCCGGGTCCTCGAGCTGCTCGATGCGGTCGAAGCGCCTGAGGGCGTCAGCCACCGAGAAGGTCTTGCCGTGCAGGTAGCGGCAGATGTTCGTCGTCTGCTCGTCGAGCACCGCCTCGATGCGGTACTGCCGGATGCCCGCCTCGGCGTAGCTGCTCATCTGCGCGTAGGAGCGGCCCTGCGCTATGAACGAGGCGGCGACCGTCTCCCAGTAGAACGGGGCGCGGTCGACGAGTGCCGTGCGGGCTGCCTGTTCGAGCGCCTGGGCGATGTCGTCACGCCCGAGCCCTTCCTCGAGTCCGGTGGCAACGATGCGCCGGGCCTCCTCGCCGAAGCCCTCGATGCGGCGGCCGTACTCGTTGCGAACGAAGTTGCCCTGGGAGCTGGTCACGTGGTCGATCACGCGGCGGTCGATGGCGTTGAACTCGGCCCCGATCGCGAGCCGCTGGCTGCGCCGGGCGTCGGTACGCGTGGCAGCGACCACCTCCTGCGCGGCGTCGTTGAACGGGGCCTCGATGCGCGCGGGCACGATCGACGTGGTGCGCCCGGCAGCGGCCATCGCCTCGGCGACCAGGCGCCTTCTCTCGGCGGCAGCAGTGCGGGCCCAGTCGACATCGAGAACGCCGATCGCCTGGCGCACCGCCTCGACCTCGGCACGCCCGGTGGCGCGCCGGAGCTGCTTCAGATCCACCCCCCAACGGACCCCTCAATCCAAAGGCAAGGGGACCGTGTGGTCGGGACCCGTCGACAGAAATTTTTTCCACAACCCAGCTTGGATTAATAATGAGAGCAGGTCCGCCATGGTGGCGACCAGGAAG
>JAKPOQ010000053.1 GCA_029547745.1 Actinomycetes bacterium | reverse complement strand
CGTGTACGGCTACGCCATCGCCGGCGGCACCGTCGACTCCGCCACCCACGCTCAGAACGGGTTCGTCGCCACGTGGGACCAGTTCGGCACCTTTACGTGGCAGAAGACCTTCACCATGGGCCTGCCGACCGATCAGGCGGCGTTCGGCTGCGTAGCCTACGGCAGGGTCGGCGCCACCTGCGGCGGCTCCTCCGCCGCGCACGGCACAGGCGAGGACTTCACGGTCGTCGGGTTCGGGGTCGATGGCGACCTGTCATGGACAGACGTGTACGACGGCGCCGCGCACGGCGGGGACGTCTGCCGCGACGTCCTCGTCCGTGGCACCGGCATCTTCGCCGCCGGTTCCGTGAGCAAGGGCGGCGCGAACACGAGCGGACTGCTCATCAAGTACGCGCGCTGAGCCGAGCGGCCGGGTCGCTGAGCGGGGCGGACGGGTCGCTGAGCGAGGCGGTCGGGTCGCTGAGCGGCGCGGTCGGGTCGCTGAGCGGCGCGGTCGCGTCGCTTGGTAGAGCGAGCGAGTCCTTGAGTGCAGGAGCGGGCGGGGGCGGCACGCGGCTGCGCCGCGTGCCGCCCCCGCCCGCTCCTGCTAGGCTCCCGTCCTGATGGAGCCCCTCACCCTCATCGGCGTGGCCATCGGCCTCGCGATGGACGCCTTCGCCGTCGCCATCGGCGTCGGACTGACGCTCGGGACGGTCAGCCTGCGCCAGACGTTCCGCCTCTCGTATCACTTCGGCCTCTTCCAGGCCCTGATGCCGATCGCCGGGTGGCTCGCCGGCCGCTCGATCGTCGCCTGGATCGCGCCCTTCGACCACTGGGTGGCCTTCGCCCTGCTCGCCGCCATCGGCGGCAAGATGATCTACGAGGCCCTGGGCGAACGCGACGAGGAGGCGCAGAGAAAGGATCCGACCAAAGGCGCCTCGCTCGTCGTCCTCTCCGTCGCGACGAGCATCGACGCCCTCGCCGTCGGCCTGTCACTGGCCCTGCTCGGCACGGCGATCTGGTACCCCGCGCTCGTCATCGGGATCGTCGCCTTGGTCTTCACAGCCGTCGGCCTGCACCTGGGGAGGCGTTTCGGCGCTCTGTTAGGGCGCCGCATGGAGATCGTCGGCGGGCTGATCCTCGTCGCGATCGGCCTGCGCATCCTCATCGACCACCTCGCCTCGTGACCCGCGGACGCCCCATGACCGCGGACGCCCCATGACCGCGACGCCCCATCACCGCGACGCCCACACCGGCCGGTCGAGCGACGGCGGGTCGCAAAGGCGCCTCGGCTCCCGGTGCGACCGGCCTGACCTGAGGAGGACCATGGACTTCGACACGCCTATCGACCGCACCGGCACGGCGAGCTTCAAGTGGGAGCTCTACGGCCCGGACGCGCTACCCCTCTGGATCGCCGACATGGACTTCGCCTCGCCCCCGGCCGTCGTCGCCGCGCTCGAGCGCCGCGCCCGCCACGGCGTCTTCGGCTACTCGCTGGTGACGGACTCGATGTACGGGGCCCTCATCGACTACCTGGAGCGCCACTACGGCTGGCGAGTCGAGCGTGACTGGTTCGTCTGGCTGCCGAGCGTCGTGCCCGGCGTGAGCCTGGCGTGCCGGGCGTTCGCCGGGCCGGGCGAGGCGGTCATGCTGGTCACACCGGCCTACCCGCCCTTCCTCGAGGAGCTGCCTCCTCAGGGGTTCCGCCTGGTGAAGGTGCCGTCCACACGGACGCGGACGGTCGGTGGAGAGAAGACGACCGGCGGCGTCATCTCAGCCGCCGGGCCACCCACCGGCGCAGGCGACCGATCGGGTCCTCCCGGCGAGGCCTCTCCGTCGTGGTCTTTGCCGCTCGACAAGATGGAGGCCGCCCTGACGCCCGACACGCGGATGTTCCTCCTCTGCCAACCGCACAACCCGTTGGGACGGGTCTGGCGCCGCGACGAGCTCGCCGCGATCGGCGACTTCTGCCGGCGCCACGACCTCGTCCTCTGCTCCGACGAGATCCACAGCGGCCTCGTCCTCGACGACATCCCCCACGTTCCCGCAGCGACGGTCTCGGATGACGCCGCTGCCCGCACCGTCACCCTTATGTCGCCGAGCAAGACGTTCAACCTGCCGGGCCTGAACTTCGCCTTCGCCGTCATCCCCGACGAGGACCTGCGACGACGGTACGTCGCGACTGCCGAGGGTCTGCTGCCGTTCCCGGGCTGCTTCGCCCTCACAGCGGCCGAAGCCGCCTATCGCGAGGGCGGTGAGTGGCACACGGAACTGCTGCAGTACCTGCGCGGCAACCGGGACCTCGTGGAACGCTTCGTGGCCGACGAGCTGGCGCCGCTGACGACGACGCACGTCGAGGCGACGTACCTGGCCTGGATCGACGCGCGCGGGCTCGGCGTCGCCGAGCCCGCGCGCTTCTTCCGCGAGGCCGGCGTCGCCCTCTCCGACGGCGCCGACTTCGGCGCCCCCGGTTGGCTGCGCCTCAACTTCGCCTGCCCGCGCAGCACACTCGAAGAGGCGCTGCGAAGGATGAAGCGCGCCGTCGCGGCGCAGTCGCGCTGATCTCGAGGCTGCGTCGGTCGCGGCGCCTGCCGAAAGGGCTCGCCACGGTCGAGCTAGACGTGCACGTCGCGACGCGCGAAGGCGAACCACGCCACGCCGCCGGCGACCGCGGTCACCAGGAGCAGAACGACGGCGTTGGCCGGCTGCAGTCCCAGACGGAGGGGCTCGGCGCCGCCGTAGTAGTAGAAGAGCGACAGCTTCTGCAGCCAGAGCAGGCTCTGCACGAGTTGCGCGACGATGTTCAGCAGATAGGCGACGACACCGAGCGCTGCCCCGATGGCGATCGTCAGGCCGCGCTTCCCTGTCGCCGCCCCCACCGCGAAGGCGACGGTGGCCACCGCGAGCGCGAGCAGCAGCAACATCACGTGCGCTCCGACGAGGTCCCCGGCCGGAAGGCCGAGCCCGATCATCACGTCGGCGACCGACATCGCTGCGAGGTGCGCGGCGCAGAGCACGACGGTCCCGGTCACGAGCACGGCGTACTTCTGCGCCAGCAGACGTGCGCGCGACACGGGGTAGGCGAGCAGCAGACCAAGGGTCCCGCTCTCCTCCTCGCCGGCTATCTGCGCCGCGGCCACCGCGATACCGAAAGCGATCAGGAGCAACGGCGTCATGAACGAGAACAGCTCGCCGTTCAGGTAGGTGACGGCGTCGCCGAAGTCGGTCGACGCGCCCATGAAGGCCTTGCGGAAGGCCTCCGGCATGCTGTCGATATAGCCCTGCAGGTCCCCGGCACTCTCACGGATGCTCGGGAAGAGCGAGCACATCATGACGACGTAACAGGAGACCGACGCCGCCCAGATGGCGAGCGACCGGCGCTGGTCGCGGAGCCCCTTCAGGAATGGGTCACGAAGCATCGGCGCTTCCTTCCCGCGGATCGGGGTCGTCACGGATCCGCGCCGGATCCCGGCGCCACGGTCCCTCGCCGGGGCTCTTGTCCGCGCCACCGCCTGCGCCCTCATCGTAGTAGGCGAGGAAGAGGTCCTCGAGGTCCGGTTCGTGACTGGTCAGGGCGATGACTTCGTGACGGGCGGCGGCCTTGACCACGGTGTCGAGGGCACCCCGGACCGTGAACGTGAGGCGGTGGTCGGTGGTGGTCAGCGAACCGACGCCCGGGAGGACCGCGAACTCGTCGCGCGGCGCTGGGCCGGCGAACTCGATCTCGACATGGTGCACGGCCCTCTTGCTGAGCGAGGCGACATCCTCGACGGCGACAAGACGCCCCTCGCGCACGAAACCGACCCGACTGCAGACGCGCTGCGCCTCGGGGAGGATGTGCGACGAGAGAAAGATCGTCTGGCCGGCCGACCGCGCCTCGTCCACCATCGCGTAGAACTCGCGCTGGACAAGCGGGTCCAGGCCGGACGTCGGCTCGTCGAGGATGATGAGCTCCGGCCGGTGCATGAACGCCTGGATCAGACCCAGCTTGCGCTTGTTGCCGGTCGAGAGGTCTGCCGCGCGGCGCCCGAGGTCGAAGTCGAGGCGCGCGGCGAGCGCCTCGACGTACGACCAGTCGACGCCGCCACGCAGGTTGGCGTAGTAGCGCAGTGTCTCGGCTCCTGTCAATCTCGGATACAGCGCGTACTCGCCCGGGAGGTAGCCGACGCGCCGGCGGACGGCGACGCTCTCGCGTCGCGCGTCGAGGCCCAGGACCGTCGCCGCCCCCGAGGTGGGACGGATCAGGTCGAGCAGGATGCGGATGGTCGTCGTCTTGCCGGCGCCGTTCGGGCCGAGGAAGCCGTAGACCTCGCCGGTCTCTACGTCGAGGTCGACGTCGATGATCCCACGGCTCGAGCCGTAGTACTTCGTCAGATGCTCGGTGTCGACGACCAGCGCCACCGGCTCGTCCCCTCGGTCGCTTGCCTTGCCGCAAGGGAGTCAACCCGCCGGACGAGCCGGCGTCAAGCAAGACACGGTGATGCAGGACCACGGCGGTCATGGAGATGCCGAGACGGTCGCGATCCCCTTCTACATCGTCGACGGCATCATCACCGACAGGTACGGACGCAAGCCGGCGATGGTCTGTGGTGTCTGCTTCACCGCCGACCTCGTGCGATTCGAGCGGCGCGCCGAGGGTACAGCATCACGCGCGTCGCCGTGCACGTCGGCATGATCGCCGGCCCGCTGGCAGCAGCCGTTCTTATCGCCCGCGACCCGTCCTACCGCACGCTGTTCCTGACCGGCGCGGCCATTTGCGTCGCGTTCGTCTTCATCGTCGTGCTCGGCTTCCACGAGACTCGACCCGAGGCAGCGCCCGCCGAATCGTCGCTGGGCGAGACGGTGCGCGGCTACGGCCACGTGCTCCGCGACCGCCGCTTCCTCACCTTCTGCGCCGTGGCCCTCCTTCCGCTCTACGGCTTCGGGCAGATCTGGACGATCCTCCCCGTGCTGCTGCGCAATGCGCAGGGGATGCCGGCATCCACTTGGGGGTATGTCGTCGCTTTCTACGCCGTTGGCGTCGCCGTCTTCCAGTACCCGGTGATCCGCTGGCTCAGGCAGAAAGATCACGTCCTCCTCATGGCCGCGTCGAGCGCCCTGCTCGGACCGACCTTCGGGGGCATGGCGATGGACGGGTTCGGCGAGCACGGCCCCGCGCTCGTGGTCATGGCCTGCGGGTCCGCCGGGGCGGTGTCGTACGTGGCGGTGGCGCGAAGCTTCCGCCTCGCCGACGCCACCGAGGCGACGCAAACGGCTGTCGACGACGCCCCGCCGGTGGGATCTCTCGGCGCTTGACCGGCGCCGTCGAGGGAGCACGCGCGCGACGACCGTGGCCACGACCGACCCGACGGACTGCCGGTAGCGCGCCACTGGGCATCGTCGGCATCAGCACGTACGATGGGCGACGCCTACCCGGGCGAAGAGGAGACAGACCGAGATGAAGCGCACGTTCAGGCCCACGACGATCGTCGCAGTGGCGCTGCTGCTGCTTCTGGCGGCCGCGTCCGGCGCCGCGGCTTCGCCGGCCGCGCCGGACTGGGCCGCCTCCTCCGCCGACCAGGCAGCCACCGCCGGTCACGTCCCCGCTCCCGTCTCGGGTCACATCCCCGCCCCGAACGACCTGAGCTACCTCAGCCGCACGCGCGCAGTCCCGCGGAGCCGTGTGTTCAAGTCGTATCCGGCATCGTTCGACTTGCGTGCCCTCGGCCGCGTCACCCCGGTCAAGGACCAGAAACCGTACGGCACGTGTTGGGCGTTCGCCGGCCTCGGTTCGCTCGAGTCCGGTCTGTTGGCGGCGGACCCGGCGATCTGGGACTTCTCCGAAGACAACCTCGCCTGGTTCTCCGGGTTCTCGATCTCCGGCGGGCCCTACGGTGGCGGGGGAAACTCGTTCATGGCCCTCGCCTATCTCGCGCGCCGGAGCGGACCCGTCGACGAGGCGGACGATCCGTACGCCGACGGCGCGCATCCCCGCAACGTGCCGGCCCAGCGGCACTTGACCGAGGCTGTCTTTCTTCCCCCGCGCACCTCGGCGACCGACAACGACGCCATCAAGGACGCCGTCATGAGGTACGGCGCGGTGGACGTGGACATGTGGTGGCCCGACCAGGGACTCGCCGCCTACTGGAACGAGGCGACCGACAGCCTCTACGTCTTCACTCCCGACTTGCCCGAGGAGCCGCACACCGCGAACCACGACGTCCTCGTGGTGGGCTGGGACGACGCCTACCCGAAGAGCAGGTTCGCGACCGAGCCGCCCGGCCCGGGCGCCTTCCTCGTCAAGAACAGTTGGGGCGCCGCCTGGGGCGACCAGGGCTACTTCTGGGTCTCCTACTACGACACCACGTTCGCCCACGGCGGCTACAACGTGGCCTTCGCCGCCGCCGACTCCCCGGCCGCTTCGCTGCGGGTCTACCAGTACGACCCGCTCGGCTTCTGGCCTCAGGACGGCCCGTACGTCGACGGCACGACGAGTTGGTTCGCCAACGTGTTCACGGCGAAGACCAGGGAGGACCTCGACGCCGTCGGCTTCTACACCCCGCTCGCAGACTGTGCGTACGAGGTGTTCACCAGCGCGACGTCAGGCAGGCCGTCCTTCGTCGGCCTGACGTCGCGCGCCGCCGGGACGATCGCCACGCCCGGCTACCACGTCGTGCCGCTGTCAGCGGCCGTCCCGCTGAAGACCGGCCGACCGTTCACCATCGCCGTCAGACTCACCGTCCCGACTGCGTACCACTACCCGATCCCGGTCGAGCGTCCCTACCCCGGCTACAGCGACGCCACAGCCGCGGCCGGCCAGAGCTACGTCTGCCGCGACGGTTCGACATGGCAGGATCTGACCACGCTCAAGGGGTACGCCGAGGCGAACGTCTGCCTCAAGGGCTTCACCACCGGCCAGCCTTACGGGACGTTCAGGGTCGACGACGGAGAGGAGTACACGAACTCCACGGCGGTCACGTTGCACGCGGGCATGTCCGCCGCCGCCGACATGCGCTTCCGCAACGCCGGCGGCGCCTGGACCCAGTGGCAGCCGTTCGCCGCCACGAGCGCGTGGCCCCTTCCCGCTGGCGACGGCCCCAAGACGGTCGAGGCGGAGTTCCGCAACGCCCAGGGGACGGCCACGCGAACCGACCGCATCTCGCTCGACACCGTGCGACCGAAGACGCAGGCGCCGTACAAAGCGAGCGTACGCCGCGGCGGGTACGTGCGCCTCCTCTACAAGGTGACCGACAGGCCACCGTGTGCCGCCAGGGCGACCGTCACGATCAACATCAGGAAGTTGGGCGGCGCGTCGGTCAAGATCGTACGGCTTGAGCGCCGGGACATCGGCACGCTGCAGTCGTACCGCTTCAGGTGCTGGCTGGCGAAGCGCACGTACCGCTTCTACGTCTACGCGAGCGACGCGGCCGGCAACGGGCAGAGCGTGATCGGGCGGAACTACCTCGCCGTGAGGTAGGACGCCGGCGGCGGCAGATGGCGAGCCACCGGCGCGCAAGGCGGCTCACCGGCGCGCAAGGCGACGGCTGATGGCGCGCCGGCCACCTTCCGCCCCGCAGGACCGGGGGCGTGGAACGGGACGGAACGGGTACCGTGCCTCGCTACAGGCAGACCGGAGCGAAGGGCGGCGATGACAGACGCGCAGGACGTGAGGATCGAGACCGACAGCATGGGCGAAGCGCGCGTCCCGGCGGAACGGTACTGGGGCGCGCAGACCCAGCGCTCGCTCGAGCACTTCCCCATCGGCGGCGCGCGCTTCCGCTTCGCCCCGCCGCTGATCCACGCCCTCGGGCTGGTCAAGTGGGCGGCGGCGCGGGCCAACGCGGAGCTCGGCGTGCTGCCGCAGGACAAGGCCGAGCTCATCGCCCGCGCCGCCCGCGAGGTCACCGAAGGCGCCCTCGACGACGAGTTCCCCCTCGTGGTCTTCCAGACCGGCTCGGGCACGCAGACCAACATGAACGCGAACGAGGTGGTCGCCGCGCGGGCCAACGAGCTCGCCGGCGCCGGACGCGGCGGCAAGAGTCCCGTGCATCCGAACGATGACGTCAACCGCGGCCAGTCCTCGAACGACGTTTTCCCGACGGCGATGCACATCGCCACCGTGCTCGAGACGGAGGACCGGCTCCTTCCGGCCGTGGAAGGCCTCCATGACACCCTGCGGACGAAGGCGGGCGACTTCGCCGACGTCGTCATGGTCGGCCGCACCCACCTCCAGGACGCGACCCCGGTGACGCTAGGACAGGTCGTCGGCGGCTGGGCGACGCAGATCGACCAGGCGCTGGCGACGGTCCGTGCCGCCCTGCCCGGGCTCTACGAGCTCGCCCTGGGCGGCACCGCCGTCGGCACCGGCCTGAACACGCATCCGCGGTTCGCCGCAACGGCGGCGCGGATCATCGGCGAAGAGACCGGCCGGCCGTTCCGGCCGGCCGCGGACTTCTTCGCCGCGCTCTCCGCGCACGACGCCATGGTCACCGCGAGCGCGGCCCTGCGGACGCTGGCCGGCGCGCTCATGAAGGTCGCCAACGACGTCCGCTGGTACGCCTCCGGCCCGCGCGCCGGCATCGGCGAGCTGCGCATCCCCGAGAACGAGCCCGGTTCGTCGATCATGCCCGGAAAGGTCAACCCGACGCAGGCGGAAGCGCTCACCCAGGTCGCCGTGCAGGTCTTCGGCAACGACCATGCCGTGGCGTTCGCCGGCTCGCAGGGCGCCTTCCAGCTCAACGTCTACAAGCCCGTCATCGTCCACAACGTCCTCGAGTCGGTCGGGCTTCTCGCCGACGGCGTCGCCGCCTTCGACCGCTTCTGCGCGCGAGGCATCGAGCCAGACCGCGAGGTCATCGCCCGTCACCTCGGTGACTCCCTCATGCTCGTCACGGCGCTCAGCCCGCACATCGGCTACGAGAAGGCCGCGGCGATCGCCCGGCACGCGCACCGCGAGGGCCTCACCCTGCGCAAGGCCGCGCTGGACCTCGGCTACGTCAACGGCGAGGAGTTCGACGCCTGGTGTGTCCCCGCCGACATGACGCACCCGGCGGAAGAGTAGAGGACGAAGGGCGCCGGGGGCGCGGCGCGTGGCGCCTGCCCCCCCCGGCGTCGCGCCTGCCCCCCGGCGCCGCGCCCGCCGACACCGCCCTCCCGGCGCTCTCGACACGGTGCCCCTACAGGTTCGTGAGGCTCGCGGGAGCGACCTCGCCCAGCGCCGCCTTGGCGGCGGCGGCGAGGTCGCGGTCGTGCTCGTGTCCGATCGCGAACACGCGGTACAGATGGACCTTGGCGGGCACGAACTCGAGGATCCCCGTGAGCAACTGCTCTTCGATGCGCTCGGTGGCCGGGTCATAGACGGGGATGCGCTTCGGGCCGCTCAGCGGATTGAGCGGGCGAGGGTCCTGCGAGGCGATGTCGACGACGAACTCGAGCCCCTTCGCGCCCTTCGGCAGGTGCCGTACCACGGCTTCGTGGAACTCGTCCCGCGTCAGCTCGCGCGTCGCCGGCGCCGGCCGTTGCAGCTCCACGGCCTGCTCGTAGACCATGCTGTACTTCACATGTCGGTGGATGATCGACTGCCACTCCTCCGCCAGTTCGCGCTTCACGCTCTCAAGCGGCTCGCCCAGCCACTCCTCGACGCTCGTGAACAGCGACCACTCGGTGACGCGCCGGTAGGCGGCGAGGTCCTCGAGGGGGCTGCGCGGCAGGATGAGCTCCATCGTCGGACGGAAGATCTCGCGCAGGTGGATGTCGATCGCGTGCCCGACGCGATGGAAGTAGACGTTCTCGTACATGTAGAAGCGCGCGTTGAGGAACTGACGCAGGGCCGCGAGGGCGCGCTTGTGGAACGTCAGGCCTTCGTCGGTGCAGAAGCTGTAATAGATGAGACGATCGACGTCGATGGGCCCCAGCGAGACGCCGCACATGTAGGCGTCGCGACGGACGTAGTCGAGGTTGTCGACCGTGATCGCCCCGGAGAGGGCGCGGTGCAGAAGGCGGACCCAACGGGGGATGGGAGCGGCGGGCGAAGAGGCGGGAGGGCCCGAGGGGGCGGGGGCGGCGGCATCCGCCGCCCCCGCCCCCTCGGGCCCTCCCGCCTCCGCCCGCACCAGGAAGGCGACGTGCCACGGGTCGACCGCCTCGCCGTCGGCGAACGGGCCGCTCGGGCTGCGCCGCAGCGCCGCGAGCAACTCGCCTATCTCGTTGACGATCAAGTGCTGCGAGATGCGCTCGTGGTCAAGACCGAAGATGGGCTGGAAGTACTCCTCGTCGCAGAAGTGGCTGAACGGCCCATGGCCGACGTCGTGGAGCAGGCCGGCGAGGCGCAGCGTCTCTTCGACGAGCGGCAGGGACGGCGTCGCCGGCTCGACCTCGCGCAGCGTCGGGTACACGGTCCGGGCGAGCAGCCCGCCGAGATGCATGACCCCGATGCTGTGGGTGAAACGACTGTGCTCGGCGGCCGGGAAGACCCACCACGAGCTCTGCAGCTGGTGGACGCGCTTGAGACGCTGCACCCAGGGGCTGTCGATGACGTCGGCCTCGGCGATCTCGCCGGCGCGTGACAGCGTTATGCGCAGGTAGCCGTAAAGCGGGTCGGCGATGAGATGGACGTCGTCGTACGGAAGCTTCATCCCTTGAACGCTACCCCCTCGCCGGGACGGCGACAAGGAACATGGCGACCACGCCGTATCGGTTCGCCCGCGACGGCCGCATCCGCTCGCCCACGACTACCGCGCCGGGTCGCCGACGAGCTTCTCGTACGCCCGCTCGTGGGCGCTGACGAAGGCGTCGCGGCCGAAACGCTCCTCGGCCGCGCGACGGCACTCCGCCGGGTCGATCTCGTCGATGCGCCTGGCCGCCGCCACCATCTCGTCGACCGTGTCGACGATGAAGCCGGTGCGGCCGTGCTCGATCACCTCCGGGACCGACCCGTGACGGAAGGCGATCACCGGCGTGCCGCAGGCGAGCGACTCGATCATGACGAGGCCGAACGGTTCCGGCCACCGGATGGGAAACAGGGTGCAGCGGGCGCGCTTGTACAGCTCGGCCTTGGTCTCGTGGTCGACCTCGCCGCGAAAGTGGATGTCGTCCGTCAGGTACGGCTCGACCGCGCGGGCGAAGTACTCCCGTTCGGGGCCCTCGTTCACCTTCCCGGCCATGATCAGGCGCCTCCCGAGACGCCGCGCGACCTCGATGGCGATGTCGGCGCCCTTCTCCGGCATCATCCGCCCGATGAAGAGGAAGTAGTCGTCCTTCTCCGCTGAGAACGGCTGGTGCTCGACGTCGACCGCGTTCGGGATGGTGGCGACGAAGCGCAGATCGGGAAAACCCTGGCGCTGGTACTCCGAGATGGCGATGAAGACGAGGTCGTGACGCAGGCTGCTGAGCATCTGTTGCGTCGCCGGGTCGGCGGGACCGTGCAGCGTGGCCACGACCGGCGTCCCGACCAGACGATGGACGAGGGCGCCCATGACGCGGCTGTCGACGCCGTCGTGGTCGTGGATGACGTCGAACTCCCGGGCCATCGTGTAGGCCTCGAGGCTGTGCGCCACCTCCAGGTGCACACCGTCCTCGATCTGCTCGAAGGGGGCGCGGGCGAAGACTGCCGAAAGCCGCGCCCCCGTCTCGGAATCGCCGCTCGCGAACAGGGTGACCTCATGGCCGCGCTCGACCAGACCCTCCGTGAGCAGGGACACGACGAACTCGATGCCGCCGTAGCGACGTGGCGGCAACGGGAACCATGGCGGCGCGATCATCCCGATCTTCATGGCGGTCCTTCCCCGGTGGCGGCGTCCCCCGGTCTCTGCTCACGACCGGACCCTCCCGATTGTAACCTGCGCGCCCGGAGGACCACCGTCTCCCGCGGCGGATGGTAGGGTACCGGGCGTGATCGACCTCCACACCCACACGCGTTTCTCGGACGGCTCGCTCACCCCGACCGAGGTCGTCGAGCTCGCCGCCCGCGAGGGTCTTTCCGCCGTCGCGATCACCGACCACGACAGCATCGACGGGGTCGCCGAGGCGCTCGCCGCCGGCGAGCGCCTCGGGATCGAGGTCGTCCCCGGCGTCGAGCTCAACCTCGAACACGAGCAGGTCACCCTCGACCTGCTCGGCTACTTCTTCGGCCGTTGCCCCGGCGAGGAGATGCAGACGGAGCTCGCGGAACTGCGCCGCTACCGCGACGAGCGCAACGCGCGCATCCTCGCGCGCCTCGCCGAGCTGGACATGCCGATCGACCCGGACGAGCTCGCGGCGATCGCCGAGAACGGCGCCGCCGGCCGACCCCACATCGGTGAGGCGATGCGCCGCGCCGGCTATGCGACGTCCGTCGGCGACGCCTTCGCGCGCTATTTGCGGCGCGGCGCCCCGGCGTGGGTCGACCGCCGGCGCCTCTCTCTGGCTGAGGCCGTGCGGCTCCTGCGCGACGCGGGCGGGCTGCCGGTGATCGCCCATCCCGGGATCATCCGCACCGACCACGCGGGACTCACGGCCCTCGTCCGCGAAGCGACGCGTCTCGGCGTCGTCGGCCTCGAGTGTCACTACCCGCTGCACGACGACGCCACGGTCGCGCGCTGCCGCGCTCTCTGCGAACGCTTCGGCCTCACGCCGACCGGCGGCTCCGACTTCCACGGCGCGATGAAGCCGGACATCCACATCGGGCGCGCGGACGGCGGCCGGCCCGTCCCCGATGTACTGCTCGAAGGGCTCCGCCGCCGCGCCGCTGAGGTCGCCGGCCACACCTGAGACGCGGCGCGGGGCTGACCGTGTGCCGGCTCGCCTGACGGTCGCGCCGCTGATGCGACACTCTGGGCACGCGCCGCGCGGCCCACTGTCGCGCCGCTGACTGACGCTCTGGGCACGCGCGGCGCGGCCCATGTGACGCATTGCGACAGCGCTGCCCGGGGGGGTATATTGAAGCCGTGGAGCAGCACATCGCCGATAAGGACGCCACGCGCATCATCAACCGGCTGCGCCGGGTCGAGGGCCAAGCTCGTGGCCTGCAGCGGATGATCGAGCAGGGGCGCCCGTGTGAAGAGATCTTCACCCAACTGGCCGCGACCAAGGCGGCCCTCGACCGCGTCGGCGTCCTGCTCGTCTCGCTCAAGATGCGCGACTGCCTAGAGGAAGAGGCCGGCGGCGACATCGCCTCCCGCGAGGCCGTCGAACGCGCCCTCGAGACGTTCCTCAAGTACACGCGCTGCGTCAAGTAGCGCCGCGTCGTGACTGAGAAGTTCGACCCGGCTCACGCCGGCAAGCTGGAGAACCCCCAGCGCCTCGTCGAGCTGCCGCCGGAGAACGTCGTCGCCCTTCTCGACCTCAAGGGCGCCGAGACGGTCGTGGACTACGGCGCCGGCACCGGCCTCTACACCATCCCCGTGGCCCGGGCGCTCACGACGGGGCGCGTCCTGGCCGTGGACGAACACGCCGAACTCCTCGAGTACATCACCGCCAAGGCGGCCGCCGCAGGCCTGCCGCCCGGCCGGCTGGTCAGGGTCCATACTCGCGAGAACCGCGTACCGCTGGGCGACGGGGCCGCAGACCGGGTCCTCCTCCTGAACGTCCTCCACCATATTTGGGACGAGCCGGCCGCCACGGGCGAGATCGTCCGTGTCCTCGCCCCGGGCGGCCGGCTCGTCGTCGTCGACTACGCGCAGATGGACCGTCCCGTCGGGCCTTCCAATGACCACGTCCTCTCTCTCGACCAGGTACGCGCTGCCGTCGCCGGGCTCGGTCTGCGCGAGCTGGCCGTGCACGAGCCCGGCGTCGTCGGCCGCTACCAGATCGCCGTCCTCGCCGAGAAGCCCGCGGCGGTGGCCGAAGCCGGCCGGGGCGCCGACGCTGGGCGGGACGCGACCTGACGGAGCGCGACGTGACGAAGCGCGACCTGTCGGACCGCGACGCGATGGAGCGCGGCGCCAGGCCCTCGCCGGTGAGCCACGTGCGCGCCACGCACGGCGCCGCTCTGCCCGGCGCCGTCGAGCGTCTCGTGGCGCCGTTCGGCGGTTGGAAGACGATCGTCTCCCCGGGCGAGCAGGTCGCGGTCAAGGTCAACTTGCTGCGCGGGGCGCCGCCCGAGCGCGCCGTCTCTACTCATCCCGAGACCCTGCGCTGCGTGCTGCGCGCCCTGCACGCGGCCGGCGCCGAGCCGTTCGTCGCCGACAGCCCCGGCGGACGCAACGGCCCGGCCAAGGTCGCGCGCGCCTACCGGATCAGCGGCATGGCCACGGTGTGCGCCGAAGAAGGCGTGCCCATCGTCGACATCGAGGACGCGAAGACCACGATCGACTCCCCGAACGGCAAGCTCTACCGTTCGTTCACGGTCGGGGAGCCGTTCGTGAGCGCCGACGCCATCGTGCAGGTCGGCGTGCTCAAGACACACCAGCTCATGCGCCTCACGGGCGGCGTGAAGCTCACGTACGGGT
>JAKPOQ010000131.1 GCA_029547745.1 Actinomycetes bacterium | reverse complement strand
GCGGCGTCGACGAGGTGCTTGCGCAGGCCGAGCGTCTTCTGGTCGAGGCCCAGGGCGCGGCCGACGAGCTGGCTCAGGTAGACCACCGGGACGCCCTGCCAATCCGGGCGCTTGCGCGCGATCTCGGTCTGGCGGCCGTCGAGGTTGGTCTGGCAGAGGGGGCAGGCGACGACGATGGCCTCGGCGCCGCAGGCGCGGGCATCGGAGACGATCCTGCCCACGAGGTCGTCGACGATGCTCTGCTCGGTCAGAGCCAGCGACGCGCCGCAGCAGTCGGTCTTGTAGTTCCAGTCGATAGGCCGGCAACCGATCGCCTTGGTGACGGCGTCCATGTGGGTCGGGTACTCGGGATCCTCGGCGAGGGTGACCTTGGGTGGACGGGTGAGCAGGCAGCCGTAGTAGCAGGCGACCTTCAGGCCCTGGAAGGGGCGCACCGCCCGCGCCGCCAGTGTCTCGAGCCCGACGGAGTCGTGGTAGACGTCGACGAGGTTCTGCACCGTGACGCCGCCGTGGTAAGGGCGGCCGACGACGGCGCGCACGTCGGCGGCGACCTGCGGGTCGCCGGCCACCTCGTGCGCGCCGGCCCTGAAGCGGCTGAAACAGGCGGCGCACGGCACCGCAACCGCGTCGAGCTTCATGTCCTGCTCGACCTTGACGAGCTCGTTGACGGGCAGGGCCGTGGCGAGCAGACGGTTGATGGAGTGCGCCGCCGTGTTGCCGCAACACTCCCAGCCCGGGATCTCGACGAGGTCGAGCCCGAGCGCCCGCGCCGTGGCCCGGAAGCTCGCGTCGAACTCGGACGAGGTGCCGTGCAGTGAGCAGCCGGGGTAGTAGGCGATGCTCGTCATGAGGCACCTCCCTTGCCGGAGGACGCGCCGGCGTCGGCTTCGGCCGGCGGAGTCCCACCGGCGCGCTGCGCTTCGCGTGCCCGGGTGATGCTCTCGGCGGTCTTGACCATGCGCTCCATGGCCGTCGTGTCGCCGCGCTTGAGCGTGGGGTCGATCTTGCCCTTGAGCAGCATCTTCGGCCCGAGCGAGAGCCACTGCGTGAGGCTCATGGGTCGCTTGAGGGCGTCGCGGGCGATCAGTTCGACCTCCCACATGCGGCCCCAGCGCACGAACGAGTCGTAGTTGTACTTGAGCATGGCCGCGGACGGTGCATCGGGATGGATGCGACCCGTGCGCCGGGCGATGATCTTGAGCTCGTCGATGACCGACGCGACGTCGATGTCCTGCGGGCAGCGGGTGCTGCAGGTCTCGCAGCCCGTGCACAGCCAGATGAAGCGGTCGGCGAAGACCAGGTCGAGCTGCCCGAGTTGCACGGCGCGCATGATCTGGGCCGGGTGCAGGCCGGCGTAGCCGGCCACCGGGCACCCGGCCGTACAGCGCTTGCACTGGTAGCACTTGTAGGGGTTGACGCCGGCGCGGCGAAGGATGGCGGCCGCCGCCGTGGCGTCGGGGACGGCGAGGGCGGTCGTCATGGCCGCCTCCTCTGTGTGTCGGTGCGGAGCATGGCCGCCTCCCTCAGGCCACGGCCGGTCGCGGCAGGAGGCCGGCCGTCTCGACGATCTCGGGCACGGCCTCCTCCCACTCCACCGCCATGATGTGCACGCCGGCCACGCCCTCGACCTCGGCGAGCTCCTTGATCATCTCGACGGCGAGCTTCTTGCCCTCGGCCTGGGCCGGCGGGCCCTTCTCGACCGAGGCCATGCGGTCGACGATCTCCTGCGGGACGTCGATGCCGGGGACGAAGTTCTTCATGTACTTCGCCGCCCCGACGCCCTTGAGGGGCGTGATCCCGGCGAGGATCTTGATCTCCTGGTGCAGGCCCAGGGCGCGCACCTCCTTCATCCACTCCTTGAACTTGGGGACGTTGAAGATGCACTGCGTCTGCATGAAGTCGGCCCCAGCCGCGATCTTCTTCTGCAGGCGCAGGGCGCGGAACTCGAACGGGTCGGCGAACGGGTTCTCGGCGCAGCCGATGTAGAGCGCCGGCGCGACCGGCATCTCTTCGCCGCACTGGAACTTCTTCTCGTCGCGCATGTCCTTGTACATCTTGATGAGGTTGATGGCGTCGAGGTCGTGGACGCCCTTCGCCTCGGGATGGTTGCCGAAGCTCATGTGGTCGCCGGTGAGGCAGAGGACGTTCTTGATGCCGAGGACGGAGGCGCCGAGGATGTCGGCCTGCATCGCCAGCCGGTTCCGGTCGCGGCACGTCATCTGCATGATGGCCTCGACGCCGTTCTGCTGGACCTGGACGCCGGAGGCCATTGAACTGACGCGCACGACGGCCGTCTGGTTGTCGGTGATGTTGACGGCGTCGACGTAGCCCTTGAGCATCTGGGCCTTCTTCTCGATGACCGAGCCGTCGGCGGACTTGGGCGGGCCGCATTCGCCGGTCACGGCGAACTTGCCCGCCGCAAGGACCTTCTCGAGGTTGGAGCCGGCTTTGTATCCGTCGTCGGTCATACCGGCTTCGCCTCCTCCTTGACCATCTTGCGGGGGCCGCCCGAGCTGCTCTTCGACCAATCCTTGGGCGGCCTGATCTTGTGCATGAGCTCCTCGCGTCCCTGGGCCTTGAGCCGTTCCCAGATGAGGTGCCAGGCGCAGTCGATGTCTTCTTTCTCGGGGGTCGTCACTTCGCACTTGCCGTCGTGCGAGCCGCCGCAGGGTCCGTTCATGAGGCTCTTGCTGCAGCGTACGACGGGGCAGATACCGGCCGTCTCGCCGATGACGCACTCGCCGCAGGCGCCGCAGCGCTCGAGCCAGACGGCGTGCTCCTGCGGCATGCCGAGCATGTTCGTGTTCACGGCCGGCACGACGAGCTTGGGCGCGAACTTCTCGGCCATGCTCTGGATACCGATGCCGCACGCCATGCTGAGCACGACGTCGGCCTCGTCCACCTTGGCGGCGATCATGTCGAGGTACTCCCACTCGCACTGGCGGATCGCGGCGGTGTGCTCGACCTCGACCTCGCGCCCGTCCGCCTGTGCCTTCATGCGCAGCTCGCTGGCGAGGATCTCGGCCTCTTTCTCGCCGCCGGTCAGGCAGATGGCGACGCAGGTGTCGCAGCCGGCGACGAGGATCTTGTTGTGCCCGTCGACGAGCTCGAGGATCTCGTCGAACGGCTTGCGTTCAGCGGTGATCATGCGGCCGGTCCCTTCTCGGTCGGGGCTTGTGCGGGCGCTTCGGCGGCGGGCGCCGGCGCGGCTGCGCCGGCCGGCGCCTCGTCGGGCAGGGCGACATCCCTGGCAGCCTCCCGGGCCGCGGCATGCGGCGACACGCCGTGGCGCCGCAGCGGGTTCGGCCCGAGGGCTTTGATGCGCTCCGTGAACTCGGTCGCGACGCGGGCGAACTCGGGGCCCTGCGCCGACGACATGTTGTACATCTCCACCCGCTCGGGCTCGAGACCGACCTCGGGCAGAAGCCTCTTCACGTGCTCGACGCGCTTGCGCGCCCAGAGGTTGCCCTTGAGGTAGTGGCACTCGCCCTCGAGGCAGCCGGCGGCGTACACGCCGTCGGCCCCAGCCTCGAGGGCGCGCAGCAGGTGGATGACCTCGAGCTTGCCCGTGCAGGGCAGCTTGATCATGCGGATGGTCGACGGGTACTGGAGGCGCATGCTGCCGGCGAGGTCGGCGGCGGCGTAAGCGCAATAGTGGCAGGCGAAGACGATGATCTCGGGCTCGAAGTCGTCTGCCATCTCAGCTCACCTCCATGAACAGCGCCTCTTCCTTGGCGAAGATCTGGTTGTCGGTGTAGTGGTGCAGGGTGATCGCCTTGACCGGGCACTCGCTCACGCAGATGCCGCAGCCCTGGCAGGCGGCCGCCTCGATCTT
>JAKPOQ010000117.1 GCA_029547745.1 Actinomycetes bacterium | reverse complement strand
GAGCGGGGTGGGGCAGGGGCGCGAGGCGTCGGGCACGGCGAGCACTATCTCGCCGTGCCCGCCCCTCGCGCCCCTGCCGGTTCCGCCGTCAGCGGGCTGTGCCGCCGTGCGCGTCCACCACGGCGTGGTTGCAGCGCCGCCCGGCGGTGTCGCGGCCCCTCTCCGTCGCGCGTCACCCAACGCCTCGCGGGCCAGCTCGCCGAGAGGGCGCGAGGCCACCGGCTCGGCGAGGGCCCGGGCCACCGCCCGACCGGGATCGTCGACCGGCGTGAGGCGCGCCGGCGGTACGAACGCATCAGCGCCGGGCACCTCCAGGCGCCCGGCGCCGCAGAAGACCCACGCGTCGTCGCGCTGCGCCGCGGACCGGGCGTCCACCTTCACGGGCGGTCGTCCGCCTCGGTCCGCCGGGCGGCGTCCGCCTCTTCTGCCGGGGTGACCTTCGCCCCTTCTGTCGGACCGTCGCCCGTCATCTCTTGCCGAGGCGTCGCTGCGCCCTCTCGCCGGGCGTCTGCCGCGGTGTCTTGCCGAGGCGTCGTTGCTCCCTCTCGCCGGGCGTCGCCCGTCCGGCGTCGGGCGGGTTGCGACGCGGAGCCGGTCCGCGGTCGGCGCTGCCCCCGCTTCGTCCGGGCAGCGCCGCTCCCGGGCTTCGTCCGGGCAGCGCCGCTCCCCGGCGGATGGTATCCGGCGCGCCTCGTCGGCGCGGGCGGCGGATACCAGAAGTAGGCGACGACCATGAGCACGGGACCCACCACGGGGATGACGCCGGCGAACAGGCCGACGAGCACCCAGTTGAACGTGCTGCGGTGGGTCTTGCGGGCGGTCAGGACGCCGAGCACGATGCAGACGACCGGCAAGACGGGCAGTTGCCACTGCAGCAGGTAGAAGACGTTCACGACGGACTCGAACGCGGAGTCGACGCTCAGTCCGACGACCGCGCTCGGAAGCATCGCGCTGAGAAGCGACTGGAGCGCCATCATGCGTCTCCGCCGTCGCCGTACTGCTCGCGGAGGCGGCGCACTGTCCTGCGCATCGCCTCGACGGCGTCCGCCGGGGCGAGCGGACGAGCCTCCCCGGCGAAGCGCAGGAGGTGATGGACGAGCCAAGGGTCGTCGAGGTACGGCTGGCGGACGACACAGGAGCCGTCCGGGAGCCGGTCGACAGGCTGCTCCTCCTCGACGTAGCGCGCTGCCCGGGGGCTGTACCAGACGGTCGCCGTCCGCGGCGCGTAGGCCTGCGACGAGGGGATCCCCTCACGGCGGTAGAGCTCGAGCTCGAGGTCCGGGCGTGGCGCGAAGGTCTCGTCACGGAGGACGGCGCGTTTGGTCGTCGCGACGCGGAAGACGCGCCGTCCCTGCGCGCGGCGACAGTAGCAGACGTAGTACCACTCGCCGCGGCTGCGCACCATGAGGTAGGGCTCGACCGTCCGCTCGGTGGTCTCGCCCGTCCCTTCGCTCCAGTACTCGATGTCGAGGAGGCGGCGGTCGCGGATGGCCGCGCTGACGGCGGCGAAGACGTCGTCTTGCGGGGGCAACTGTGCGCTCGCGGCTAAGGTCGGCGGACCGGCATAGCGCGCCGCGCGGAGCTTCTCGGCCGCGCTGGCGAGCGCCGCGCCCGAGGCGACCGGCGCCTGGCCGCCGACGAGCTCGATGGCGAGCAGCAGCGTGTCGGCCTGGAGCGGCGAGAGGCGGGCCGGGCGCGCGAAGGTCTCGCCGGCGAGGTCGCACCAGACCTCGATCGTGTCGCGGTCCTTGTACTGGGCGAAGAGGAGGGCGCCGTCGGCGCCGAAGTTGACGAGGTTGAGGAGGCGAACGTCGGCGCGCAGCTCCTCAGGCGTGAGGTCGAGGTCCTCGCACACGCGGCTGACAGGGAGCAGGCCCTCCCCGCTCTCGTCGCAGTGGCGCAGCAGGTAGGTGGCGAGGGCCGTGAGCCTGGTGAAACGGTCGACCTCGACGCGCCAGTCGTCGCCGGTGCGGCGCCGGCGGCGCGCCTTCGGCGCGGCGGCCGGCGCCGCACCGGCGAGGTCGGGCGGCGGCGCGGCGAGCAGGGCGTCGAGCCGGTCCAGCTGCGCCCTGAGCTCGGTGCGCAGCTCTTCGGGCCCTTCGAGCGTGGCGTACTCGCCGAGGCCCAGGACCCAGGCGAGGATCTCCGGCGCCGAGGAGTAGGCGGTGGTGAAGCGGATATCGTTGTCATCCAGTCGCTCGATCGTACCGCAGCGGGCGTAGTGCGCCTGGACCCACCAGGCCATGTCGGCAGCCACGCGGATGCAAGCCTCGCCGACGGCGGCGCCGAGGCGCCACGGAGGGCGGTCGCGGTAGGCGGCGAGGTCGAAGTCCTCCGGAAGGGAGAAGTCGTGCGGGGCGCGCGTCGCGTAGGTCACGCGCGAGCGGATGCGCGACAGGCGGAAAGTGCGCACCGCCTGCCGCAGGTGGCAGAAGCCGATGAGGTACCACTCGTCGCCGACCAGTTGGAGGCCGTAGGGGTCGACCGTGCGCTCGCGTTCCTCGTCGCGGCCGATCGCGTAGTAGCGGAAGACGACCGTCTTGCGCTCGGCGATGGCCGCCTGCAGCTTGGGCAGGACGGCGGCGCCGGGACCGGGCTCAGCAACGACGGCGAGCCCCGCCGCCCCGGCCTCCGGCGCCGCCCCGGCTTCCGGCGCCGCCGCGGGCCCCGGCGCCGCCCCGGGCCCCGTCGCCGCCCCGGGCTCCGGGGCCGCCGCGGCCCCCGGCGCTGAAGCCTCTTGCAGTAGTTCCGGGCGGCCCTGCATGAGACTCACGAGGGCGAGGCGCAGCGGCTTCGAGTAGGCGAAGCGGTCCTGCAGTACGGCGAGACAGGCGGCGAGGGCGGTGAGTTCCTCGCGGGTCAGGTGGACGGGCGGCAGGTAGTAGGCGCTCGCCGGCAGGCGGTAGACCTCACCCCTCGTCTCGGGATCCTCGCCGGCGACGATCGGGATGCCCAGCTTGCCGAGCTCGTCGCGGTCTTCGTAGAAGCGCCGCTTGAAGGCGTCGTCCGACATCCGCGGGTAGCCCTCGACGCTCCGGCGGATCTGCTCGGTCGTCACCGGCCGACCGCCACGCGAGAGCAGCAGGGCGACCAGCGAGAGCCGCCGGATCAGCTTGTCGGCGTCCTTGGAGAAGCCTTCTTCGCGGGGCGGGCCGTCGCTCGTCAAGCGCGCGTCTCCTCGTGACGATGCCGGGCGGGGCCGCCGCGAAGCGGCGGCCCCGCCCGCAGATTCTACGCGAGCCGGGTCCCCGGGGCGACGCCGGCCGCGCGAGTCTCAGCCCGTCACCTGACGACGATCTTGAGCCAGCGGCTCATGCTGCCCACGTGGTTGGCGCCGTACCCTG
This sequence comes from Actinomycetes bacterium, assembly GCA_029547745.1. Taxonomy (GTDB): domain Bacteria; phylum Actinomycetota; class Thermoleophilia; order UBA2241; family UBA2241; genus UBA2241. The sequence continues at coordinate 53,293 of JAKPOQ010000117.1, read as the reverse complement.
TCTTCGCAACGTACTTCTTGCTTCCGCCGAAGGCGACGTTCCAGTAGTACGTGCCGCGCTTCGTCGGCGTCCACGTCCATACGGCCTTCGAGCCGGCGCCGAGGTCCTTCGTCTTCTTCGTCGTGACGTTGGTGAACCAGATGTTCGTGCCCCACTGGGTCGTCATGACGTTGCGCGTGCCGGTCTGGAACTTGACCGCGTAGCCTGCGTGATCGGGGGCCACCCTGGCCGTGAACGTCACCGACCCGCCGCGCTTCACCGTGGTGCGGTTGGCGGCGATGGTCACGGTGGGGACGAGCGCCTGGTAGAGCATCAGGCCCCCAGGGCTTGTCGCGCCCCGCGGGTCGCACCAGACGACCCGGTATCCGCCCGGTGCGGCGCTGATCGCAGGCTTGTCCTGCGCGAGGTGCCTGTCGTAGACGGGGCTTCCGACGGTGCAGACGCCGACGATCTGGCCGATCGACGACGTGTAGAAGAACACGTCCGCGTCGCCGCTGGTCGTCCCGCCGTGTCCTTGGGTGAACGCGTAAGCGCTGCCCTCGACGTCGAACACCCAGGGGTTGTTGAGGAAGGTCACGACCTTCATCGTGCCGCCGACCGCCTTGGCGACCGGCTCCATGCCACTTCCGGGGTAGTCGGCCGAGCGCAGCCAGGCGGCGCCGGCACCGGTGGCGCGGAGGCAGGTGGCATCGAACCCCGAGCCCGGTTCCTCTTGGTAGAACCGCGTCACATTGGGGCTCGCCGGAGAAAGATCGAGGCGGCTGATCGAGGTCTCCTGCAGCAACGGGTCTTCTGTCGCCGAGTCGAGCCAGAAGATGCCCTTGGCGCCGACGTCGGGCTGGAACTGGGAACCAGTCATGCCTGGGTCAGCCAGCGTGCCGGCCGCCGTCGGGTCGAATTCGCTGTCCTTGTAGTCCGGCGTGCCGTCTCCGTCGGCGTCGCGCGTGAGGTCCAGCCAGTGCACGGCGGCGATGCCCTCGGGGCGGTTCACCGAGGGGCTCTCACTCCAGGCGACGACGACGTGGTCTTTGCCGGCGACGCGAGTGACACCGATAGAGGGGTTACCGGCGTCGCGTCCGTAGGGGCGATCGATGAGCTTCTTGGGAAAGCCCGCCGCGGCGACGCCGTTCTTCTGTCCCTCCCAGAGGTAGAGGTCGTACTCGCTGTCACCGTCGTTCTGAGTCCAGACGATGCGCACGACGGCGCCCCGGGTGAGAACGCAGGGCTCAAGCTGGTCATGGCCCAGGACCACGTCCACCGGCCATGCGCCGGCAGGCGCTGCTCCTGCGTCACAGGCGTATACCCTCTGCGTCATGCCGGGCGGCGTGGCGCAGAAAACCACGACCCGGCCGCTGACCTTAGGAAAGTCCTGCGGATACGCGGCGACGGGATCGGTGTCCGGCAGCAGTCGTCGGCCGTCGGCGCCGAACGCCGGGGCGGCGAACAGCAGGAGCACGAGCGCGGCGACGAGCGACAGGGACGCAAGTGCCGCGACGGGCGACAGGGACGCAAGTGCGGCGACGGGCATGGACGTACGTGACGCGATGGTGTGGCTGCGCATGGCGCCTCCCCCCTTGGTGACCTCGACCGGGGGGGTGCGCCCCATCTGGACGTGGTCTGGCCGCCGCCCCCCGGCCTCCTGGTCGGAGTGTACCACCGGTGCGGCGGCGCGCTGGGGCGAGGCGTCGACAAAGGGGGCGACGGGGGCGGCGGGGATGGCGGGGGCGGGGGCGGCGGCGCAGCCGCCGCCCCCGCCCCCGCCATCCCCGCCGCCGCGTTCAACGCTATGCGGTCTCTTCGCCGGCCGCCTGGATGATGGCGTCGAACTCGCGCCCGAGGTCGTCGGGGAACGGCTCGGGCTCGGCGGCGAGGACCTCGCGCACCCGGTCGGCCGCCTTGTCGATGACACCGCGACGACCGGCCTGGACCCAGGCGTCGTAGCTGCCGGTCTCGCCCAGGCGCGCCTGCCAGAGTTCGCGCACGTGAGCGCGCGTGTGCCGGTCGAAGAGGTAGTCGCCGCCGAAGCCCATGCGCTTGATGAGGTCGACGGCGAGGGACTCGTCGTCGACGCGCACGCCGCGGAGGATGCGGCGCACCATGCCGAACACCTCGTCGTCGATGACGATGTTCTCAAGGCAGAGGATGCGCGAGCCGTCGAGCAGGCCTGTGCCGAAGGTGAGGTCGGCGCCGTCGGCGTAGGCCATGAACATCGCCAGGGCGTTCTCGTAGGCTGACTGCGCTCCCGGCTCCTTGGCCGTGGTCGCCCCGGCGCCGAACCACGCCGGCATGCCGTAGAAGTCGGCCATGTGACCCTGGACCGAGCGCAGCAGGATGGCCTCGGGCGAGTTGCTCGCGTAGGCGCCGCTGTTCATGTCCATGGCCGTCGGCCCGCCGCCGTGGATGACCTTGGCGCCGGGATGGGCGAGCTGCACGAGGACGGTGGCGCCGACGAGTTCGGCGTTGTTGACGACGGCGGCGCCGGCGATCGTGACCGGAGCCGTGGCGCCGAGGATCGGCATCGGGTAGAAGCTGATGGGGATGCCGGCCTCGGCGAGCGTCAGGGCGAGGTCCATGCCGAAGCGCTCCTGGTGGAGCGGCGACACGGTGCAGATGATGGCCGTGAAGGGCGGCCGCCGGCGCAGCTCGTCGCGGCCGCCGGCCAGCGCCTCGGCCATGCGCAGCAGGCTGCGCGCCTCGCGGTCCTCCTTGATGGAGACGACGATCGTGTGCTTGCTCGAGTTGCGCACGCAGGCGTCGAACTCATGCAGGACGCGGGTCTCGGCGGGGCAGTCCTGGGCCGAGACGATCGCCGAGGTGGCGGAGACATTCGTCATCGCCTGGACGACCCGGGCCGTGTCGACGAGGTCGCTCTTGCGCGACGGGCGCACGGTGCCGTCGAGCTCGCGGCGGAACACGCCGCAGCCGTCCGAGCTGAGGTAGACGTGCTCGCCGTCCAGGGTGAGGTCGTCCGCCGGCGTACGGCCGCCGAGGACGAAGGACGCGGGCAGCGTGGCGAGGGCCTGCTCGACGAGGGCCGGTGGCAGCTTGGCGACGGTCGTCTCGCGGTCGACGGCGGCGCCATGGGCCGCGAGGATGTCGAGGGCCTTCTGCGAGTGATACGTCATGCCGGTGTCGGCGAGGACGTCGAGCGTGGCTTCGTGGATGCGACGCACCTCGTCGCCGTCGAGCAGTTCGAGCTTGACGCGGCGGCCGACGAAGGCGGGGTCGGGCGACGCGCTGGCGGGTGTGCCGGGCCGGTTCGAAGTCTGCCCTGTATGCTGGCTGTCTGCTGTCTGCGTCATCGGCAGCTCCTTTCAGCGCGCGGTCGCCTCGGCCGCGGAGATGATCGAATCCAGCTCGCGGCCGAGGTCGTCCGGGAAGGGAACGGCCGGGGCGGCGAGGATCTCATCGACGCGCGCGCGGGCGCGCGCCGCGGTGGAGGGCGCGCCGGCGGCGCGCCAGGCTTCGTACGAGCGCGTCTCGCCGAGGCGCGCCCGCCACAGGTCACGCGCGCCCGCGCGCGTCTGCCGCTCCCGCAGGTACCGCCCCTCGAAGCCCATTCCCTTGATGAGGTCGACGGTGAGGCTCTCGTCGTCGACCGTCACGCCGCGCAGGAGATGCGTCACCATGCCGAAGACCTCGTCGTCGATGACGAGCAGTTCGGGGGCGAAGATCTGCGAGCCGTCGAGGAGACCGCTGCCGAAGATGAAGTCGGCGCCGGCGAGGAACTCGGTGAGCATCGTGAGCGTGTTCTCCCAGGCGGCCCGGGCGTCGGGCTCCTTAGCCTTGGTGCCGCCGTAGCCGAGGCCGGCCGGCAGCCCGTAGAAGGCCGCCATCTGCGCTTGGACGCAGCGCAGCAGCATCGGCTCCGGTCCGGCGGCGAAGTACGAGCCGGTGCGCATGTCCAGAGCGGTCGGTCCTCCGGCGTGGATGATGGGCGCGCCGGGGAAGGCGAGCTGCACGGCGACGACGGCGGCGACGATCTCGGCGTTGTTCACGACCGCCGTGCCCGCCGGTGTCACCGGCGCCGTGGCGCCGAGGATCGGCATCGGGTAGAGCATGAACGGGATGCCGGCCTCGGCCAGGGTGAAGGCGAGGTCCATGCCGAAGCGCTCCTGGTGGAGCGGCGAGACGGTGCAGAGGATGCAGGTGAACAGCGGCCGCTCGCGGAGCTCGCGGCTGCCGCCGGCGACCGCCTCGCCCATACGGATCAGCCAACGGGCCTCGTCCTCGTCGTGGACGGAGACGACGACGGCGTGCTTGCTCGAGCCGCGCAGGCAGGCGTCGAGTTCGTGCAGGACGCGGGACTGCTCGGGCTTGTCCTGGGCGGAGACGATCGCCGCCGTGGCGCCGAAGCCGTCGAGGCCATGCGCGAGGCGGGCGGCGCGGAACACGTCGTCCCTCGTCGAGCGCCTCACCGCGCCGCCCGCCTCGCGCACCGAGACGGCGCAGCCGTCGACCGTCAGGTAGGCATGCTCGCCGTCGATGGGGAGGTCGTAGAACGGGTCACGGGCGCCGAGCGTGAGGCGGCGCGGGATGGTGGCGACGGCGCGCTCGACCAGCTCGGGCGGCAACTTGGCGACGGTCGTTTCGCGGTCGACCGTCGCCCCGTTCGCCGCGAGCACGTCGAGCGCCCGCTGCGAATAGTAGGTGCAGCCGGTCGTCGAGAGGACGTCGAGCGTGGCCTCGTGGATACGGCGCACGTCGTCGTCGCTCACGACGCGCAGTGGCCGCTGCCGGCGGCCGACGGACCGGGTCTCGGCGTAGGTCATCGCGCACCTCCTCGTCTGGTCGTGGGGGCCTGTAGCGGCCGCCAGGACATGGAGCGCGGCCGCTCTGGGTGGGGCGCCCTCGCTGCCGGCCCCGACGGGCCTCCGAGCTCGGGCGCCGACGAGGAGGTATTAGAAGTCGTGCAGCTTGCCGCCCGAGAAGGCGGTCGTACGGAGGTCGGCCCGACTGATGCCGGTCGCAAGCTCGGTACTGCCCATGTCCATGCCATCGATCATGAGTTCCCCTGGTCCGCGTCGCCGGCCGCCTGCAGTATACGTGGCCGTCACTGTCGGCGTCATGGGGTGAACGACCCTCCCAGCAGTTCCCGCCGCACGCATCGGCTCGCCCAGGCGACTGCTACGGCGACATAGTCTGCCCTGAACTCGAGCTCGTCGCCGACCTCGACCGGAGGATCGGCGTCGGTGACGTCGACCACGGTGTGGTCGGAGCTTGCGCCGACGATGGTCACGCCGGACCGCGTGGGGTGGAGCCACTCCACGTTGACGTCGATCTCGCCCATCGCCAAGACCGCCCGCCGGCGGATCCCGAGATCGGGCCACGTCCGCGTGCGCAGGAACGCGTCCGGACCGGTCTCGCCGGCGGGCGCGGACGGCTTGTCGGCCACCTCGATGGCCTCGGCGTAGACCTTGAACGTGTCCGTGTGGCCGCCGGGCAGGGGCACGTCCGCGATGCTGTCCCTGCCGAACAGGATGCCCTCGCCGACGCGCAGGTGGTCGATGCGCGGCGGCAGGAGACCCTGGTCCACGAACCTGAGGCAGGTCGTGTGTCCGCCGCTGACGATGGGGAAGCGCTGCCCGAGCGACTTCTCGAGGCTCTCGACGAACGCGGCGAACTCGCCCAGGTTCTGCGGGGTCGGGAGGACGCCGCACAGGCAGTTGAGGTTGCAGGCGACCCCGGCGAGCTCGATGCCGGGCAGATCGAGCGCGAGGCGGCATACCGCCTCGGCATCGTCCGGCATGACGCCCTCGCGGCGGTCGCCCCATTCGACGATCACGACGACGCCGTGGGTCTTGCCCTGGCGGACAGCGGCCGTGGAGAGGGCGCGCAGGACGCCGGGGTCCGAGACCAGGCTCTGCGTGGCCAGGGCGACGACGTCCTCGACTTCGCTGGGGGCGGGCAGGCGGAGCAGCAGCACGTCGCAGTCGATCCCGGCGTCGCGCATGCGCCGGACGTTGTCGAGACGCGAGTCCGCGATCGTCGTCACGCCGCCGGCGAGGATCGCGCGCACGATACCGGGGTCGCCGCATACGGACTTCGTGACCGCCGCGACGGAGACGCCGTGCCGCGCGCAGAGCTCCACTGCGGCGCGGGCATTGACGGCGATCTTGTCGAGGTCGGCGACGATCCGCATATCGAGAAACCCTAGTGACCGGGGCAGGGCGGCGCAAACGCGGTCATGGTCGGGCGGCTCCGGGGGGCGACGTATACTGGGCTCCCGGTCGCTCCAGGGAGGTGACGCGCAGTGGACAGTCGTGGCCCGCATCTCGGGACCCGCGAGGGTCATCTGACGTTCGACGACATCGACCTCGCGGCCCTCGCCGGGCGTCTGCAGACGCCGTTCTTCGTCTTCAGCGGCGGCCGCATCGCGGAGAACGTCGCCACGTTACGCGACGCCTTCCAGAGTCGTCACCCGAACACCGAGGTCTTCTTCGCCAGTAAGGCTTGCAGCGCGCTGTGGGTTCTCGAGCAGGTGAAGAAGGCGGGCATCAACGTCGAGGTCAATTCCGGCGGCGAGCTGTGGAAGGCGTTGCGCGCGGGGTTCACCGGAAGGCAGATCGTGTTCAACGGCGTGGCCAAGACGCGAGCCGAGATCGAACAGGCGGTGACGGCGGGCATCCGTGCCATCGTCGTCGACTCCTTGTGCGAGCTGGAGCGCGTGAACGAGGTGTCTGTCGCGCTCGGGCGTGAGGCCGACGTGGCCCTGCGCATCGACGTACGCGTCCAGACCGAGACGCACCCGGGGATGCGCACCGCGCATGGCGGCAAGTTCGGCGTGGACCTCATCGACGTCGCCGAGCTCTTCGACCAGGCCTGCCGTCTCGACGGCCTCTGGGTGCGCGGTCTGCACCTGCACATCGGTTCGCAGATCACCAGCGTGGAGCCCTACGCACGGGCGGTCGAGAAGGCGCTCGACCTGGTCGAACAGGTCGAGGCCGCCTGTGGCCGGCCGCTCGAGTTCCTCGACATCGGCGGGGGCTACCCGGTGCCGTACGTCGATACAGCGGACGCCTACGACGCCACCGACTACTTCTGCGCGATCACGACGCCGCATGACTACGCCGAGGCGATCTGCGCGCTCGTCAACGACCGGCGGCCGGACCTCGCGCTGTTCATCGAACCCGGCCGTTATGTGGTGTCGGACGCCGCCGTTGTCGTGGCTCATGTGGAGGCGGAGAAGACGAAACGCCTCCTTGACGCCTCCGACCACCCCGTGGGTGAGGAGCACTGGCTGCTGCTGGACACCGGTTACAACACCATCATCGAGCACACCCTCGCCGAATGGCACTTCCGCGCCATCGTGGCGAACCGCGCCGACGAGCCGGCGGACGCGTCGTTCCGCCTCGGAGGGCCGCTGTGCGACAGCGGCGACGTGTACGTCGGCGACCTCGGTACGCCGTACCGCCGTCTGTCGGCCAGGACCGGCGTGGGCGACGTAATCGTCTTCCGTGATGTCGGAGCCTACTCGCTCGACACGATGACCCAGTACAACGGCCGGCCCCGTGCCGGCGCCTACGCCGTCGAGGACGGCCGGCTGGTGATCATCCGCCGGCCCGAGACGTACGAGGACCTCGTTTCCCACGACGTTTGGCCGGCCGAGCCGGTCTGAACGGTGCCGGAGCTCGGGGGCCGGAGGAGTCGGGCGCCGGGGCTGTTGATGCTCGCCGGTCGTGATGCCAGGCGGGCGGGGCGGCCAGCCGTGTGGCCGGCCGCCCCGCCGTCCGTCGGACAGGGCGTCGGGTGACGGGAGCAGTGCCGCGCGCTTCTGGCACACGCACCGCTGAACGGGCCCATGTGGCGGATGCACCGCTGCAGGCGCCCGTGTGGCCCACGCACCCTCGTCCATGCCCTGCGACGGACGCAAGACTGGTCAGTAGAGCCAGGCGGCGCGCACGTGGCCGAACCGGTAGCGCGTCGAGGCCGTGCCGAGCTTCCAGAAGTGATGGTAGTGATCGGTGGTGTGGGCGTCGATGACCTTTTGGCCGGCGCTGTTGGTGCCGGCGAGCATGGCGACGTGGTCCCAACTGCCGTCCCCGGTCCAGTCGTAGTAGATGACGTCTCCGCGATTGACGCCGGAGATGGACGAGACCCAGTCGATGCGCGTACCGACCCAGAAGGCGATCTGCTTACTGCACGAGATCCAGCTCCAACTGTACTCGTCGTCGGACGGTGAGCTCGTGCCCTGCTTGTCGTACCACCAGCCGATGGTCCAGGCGCCGGGTGCCATCGGCATGTGACCGGCCCATGCGCCCTGGGAGGCGAAATTGCAGCAGTCGGCCGAGAACCGTCTGTATGTCTTGTTGTAGTCGAGCGCGTACCTGTCGACGTAAGCCTTGGCCGCGTCGCGGTCATAGACGACCCGTTCGATGTACCCCTTGACCCGGTCTGATGTTGGTCTTGCGGCCAGAGGCGGCGGACCGTCGGGACACGTGCCGGGTACGAGCGACCCGCCGCGCGGCGCTGTGATGGCCTCGACGCGGCGCGCAGCGGCGCGCACTGTCGACGCGGGCATGCCGGCGCGCTCGAGGGTGGCCGGAAGCTCGACGTCGTTGGACTGGTCGGCCGTGACCTTCCAGGCGCCGTCGACAAGGGCGAGGGTGAGCTGGTGGTCGACGCCGCTCGCCTCGATGCTCTTCCCGCCCCGCGCGTGCCACATGATGGTGGTGACCACGTGCGCCGTGACGCTCGCCGTGACGCCGGCGGCGTCGATGTCGCTCGACAGCACGGTGACCTCGCTGGTGACTTCGTCGATGGCGTGACCGAGGTCGGCTTGACGCAGCGCCGTGCCGCGCGCGAAGGAGGCTTCGCGCGCCGCCAGGGCGCTGCCGGGGACGACGCAAGGCGCGATGACCGCGGCAGGCTGGCGGCTCGTGATGGCGGCCGTGCGCGCTTGGAGGTAGGCGGTCGCGGCATCATCCGGGCCGCTCGTCGCAGCCGCCGCCGGTGCCGCCAGCAGGCCGGTTAGCGTCGTCGTGACGAAGGCCAAGAACACTCCCGCCTTGAGTCTCGGACGCAGGTTCATAGGGACCCCTTTCGGTCGGGTTATGGGCTAGTTGTCACGGCTGTGATCAGCCAGCCCCCCGTGGTCCCATCCCTCCCGAGTGTGAAGAACAAGGTGTTGACGCCCTTATGCAGCGGACTCGGACCGCGCACCGTGGCGCGCAGATCGGCGAGCAGTACGACGTCGCCTGTCTGGCGTGCCTCCTGGACGCGGGCCGAGACGAGTCGCAGGCGGGTGATCTGCCGCAACTCGCGCCGCGGCCACACCCAGGCGCCGGCCAGCAGCTTCTCGGCGGCCCGCAGGCGATGGGCGCTGACGAGGTCGCACAAGTGCTTGACGGTGCGCACGGCCTCGAGGGCGTCGGCGTCGGTGGGCGCGCCGTCGCCGGGTGCCAGGCTCGCCGACGATCCGCCTGGAGCGACGCTCGGCGACGACAAGCCGGGAATGGCGCTCGCCGATGCGTCGCCGGGGGCGGCGGTCGCGCCGTCGGAGCCCGTCGGGCTCGCGCCGTCGCCGCAGCCGCTCTGCCAGGCGAGCATGGCTGCCGCAACGGTGGCCGTGGCGAGCAGGGTGATGAGGCGACGCGACAACATGGCGCGATTCTCCTCGCTCCGAGCGCACAAGAAAAGGGTGACGATCATGGCTCGCGGGTGACATTTCCCGGCAGAGGGGGTGACGATCGACGGGCGAGCTCCGCCGGGACCTTCGTGGCCGACGCCTCAGGAGCGTCGTGACGCGCGGGAGCCCCGCGTGCGAGAATCGGCGCGACCCATGGGCCCGCGCGCCGACAGTCCAGCGTCCCCCGTGCTCGAGGCGGCTGTGCTCGCCTCGGGCGAAACGTCAGCCGAGGCGGCCGCGCTCGCTTCGGCCGACCCGTCGGCCGGGGCGGCGGCCGCCGAAGGGACCGCTCCGGAAGCGGCGGCCGCCGAAGGAACGCGCCCCGGGCCCGCGGCGGCGTCCGCAGGCCGGTGGGCCGAGGCCCGCCGCGACGTCGTGCGTGGGCTCAAGACCGGACTGGCGACGTTCTGGCAGCTCGCGCGCTTCATGGTCCCCGCGTACTTCCTCGCTCTTGTCCTGGAACGCGTCGGGGCGATCGAGGCGCTGGCAGGCGCGGCCTCGCCGGTCATGTCCCTGCTGGGACTGCCCGGCGAAGCCGCGCTCCCCCTCGTCATCGGCTACATCCTCAACATCTACGCCGCGGTCGGGGCGATGCAGGCCCTGTCGCTGAGCGCCAGCCAGGTCACCGTGCTCGCGATCGCCATCCTCATCGGGCACAACCTGCTGGTCGAGGGCGCCGTCCTTCAGCGGGCGGGGAGCAACGGGTTCGCGTTCGGCGTGCTGCGGGCGGTGGCGGGGCTCGCGGCGGCCGCCCTCGCGAACCTGCTCATGGGGGCGTTTTGAACGTGGGCGACCTGCTGCGCGAGTTCCTGAGCGGCTCGGTGGACCTCCTGCTCACGGTCTTCGTGATCGTCGTGCCCATCATGGTCGTCCTGGAGCTCTTCGAGGGGACCCGACCGTACCGTCGTGCGGTGCGCTGGTTCTCGCGTCTCGTGGGGCGCTGGCTGGGCCTGCGCGAGGAGGCGGCGGCGCCGACGCTGGTCGGCTTCCTGTTCGGGCTCGCCTACGCCGGCGGGGTGATCGTCCGCGACACCGAGCGTCACGACCTCGGGCGCCGCCAGGTCTTCCTCATGAGCGTGTTCCTGAGCATGGTGCACGCCATCTTCGAGGACTCGCTGATCTTCATCGCCCTGGGCGCGAGCATCTTCTGGATCGTCGTCTACCGGACGCTGTTCGCGGCCCTCGTCACCCTCACGTTGGGTGCGGTCGCGACAGCGCTGGTGCGTCGCCACAGGAAGCGCGCGCCGATCAGCCCGCGGGCGGGGCGGCGACGGGGCGAGCGGTAAGGGCTCGAGCGTTGACCGTGGCCGCGCGATGAGGAAGGGTTCGTCGATGAGGAAAGCTCCGTCGAGGACGAGAGCTCGGTCATTCGGAAAGGTCGGCCGATGAGGCGAGGTCCATCTGTGACCCGGAAAGAGAGGAGGCCGCGCGGTGCGGGCCATCGGGCCCGCCGCGCGCGGCCGATGGAGGGAGACCCGCGATGACGATCGTGCGCAACATCACCGAGCTCATCGGCCGGACGCCGCTCGTGCGCCTGAACCACATCTCGGACCGGACGGGGGCCGAGGTGCTCGGCAAGCTCGAGGCGGCCAACCCCGGCGGCAGCGTGAAGGACCGCATCGGACTGGCGATGATCGATGCGGCCGAGAGGGAGGGCTTCATCGCGCCCGGTCGTACGACGATCGTCGAACCGACGAGCGGCAACACCGGCATCGCGCTGGCGATGGTGGCCGCGGCGAGGGGCTACGACGTCATCCTGACGATGCCCGAGACCATGAGCCGGGAGCGTCGCGACCTCCTCAAGGCGTACGGCGCGCGCCTGGTGCTGACGCCTGGCCGTGAGGGCATGAGCGGCGCCGTCGCGCGCGCCGTCGAGGTCGCCGGCGAGCTCCTCGATGCGTTCGTCCCGCAACAGTTCGAGAACGCCGCCAATCCGGACGCCCACTACCGTACGACCGGGCCGGAGATCTGGGAGGCGACGGGGGGGACGGTCGACGTCTTCGTCGCCGGCGTGGGGACCGGGGGGACCATCACCGGCGTGGGGCGCTTCCTGCGCGAGAAGAAGCCGGGGGTGCGGCTCGTCGCCGTCGAGCCCGCCGACTCGCCGGTGCTCTCCGGGGGCGAGCCTGGTCCGCACGCCATCCAGGGCATCGGCGCGGGCTTCGTCCCCAAGGTCCTGGACGCGGGACTCGTCGACGAGGTCCTCAAGGCTGACGCGGACGAGGCCTTCGCCGCGGCCCGCGCCCTGGCGCGCGACGAAGGCATCCTCGCCGGGATCTCGTCGGGCGCCAACGTGTGGGCCGCGGCCCAGGTCGCGGAGCGAGCGGAGAGCCGCGGCGCGACGATCGTCACCGTCCTCTGCGACACCGGTGAGCGCTACCTTTCGACGCCGCTCTTCAGCGACCCGGCGGAGACGGACTCGTGAGTCTCAGCAACGGTGACAGGGAGCGCTACGCGCGGCAACTGGTCATCCCGGAGATCGGCGAGGAGGGGCAGGAGAAGCTCGCCGCGGCCTCCGTCCTCGTGGTCGGCGCCGGCGGTCTCGGCTCGCCCGTCCTGCTCTACCTGGCCGCCGCCGGGGTCGGCCGCCTGGGGATCGTCGACGACGACGTCGTCGAGCTGTCGAACCTGCAGCGCCAACTCATCCATTCGACCGCCGACCTCGGACGGCCCAAGGTCGACAGCGCCTTCGACAAGCTGCGCGCGCTGAACCCCGACGTCGCTCTCGAGCGTCATCAGACCCGCTTCACGGCGGCGACCGCCGAGGAGCTGCTTGCCGACTACGATGTCATCGTGACCGCGGTCGACGACCTGCCGTCGCGCTTCCTCCTGAACGACGCCTGCGTCCTGCTGCGCAAGACCCTGGTCGAGGGCGCCATCCTGCGCTTCACCGGCCTCGCCATGACGATCAGGGGAGGGGAGACGGCGTGCTACCGCTGCGTGTTCCCCGAGGCGCCGGCGCCCGAGGCGGTGGTCAGTGCGGCGGAGGCCGGGGTGTTCGGTCCGGTGGCGGGGATCATCGGCTGCATCCAGGCGAGCGAGGTGATCAAGGTCGTGACGGGCGCGGGCCGGCCCCTCTACGACCGTCTGCTGAACGTCGACGCCGCCGCGATGACGTGCGCCGAGATCGAGCTCAGCCGCGAGTCCGCCTGTCCCGTCTGCGGCAGCGCGCCGTCGATCACGAGCATCGCCGAGGCCGGTCGCCGGACGGGGTCCTGATGGCGGCGCCTGCGCGCCCACTCGAGCGCCTCGTCGCCGACCGTCTGCGCGGCGTGAGCTCGGCCTGCGTGGCCTCGTCGGGCGGCGTCGACTCGAGCGTCGTGCTGGCCGTCGCCGCTCGCGCCCTGGGGGCAGAGAACGTCGTCGCCGTGACGGCCGTCGCCCCAGTGATGATCCCCGGGGAAGACGAGGCGGCGGCGCGCCTGGCCGGAGAGCTCGGCGTCGCCCACGTCCGGGTGGCTGTGCCCCTGCTCGACGAGCCGGCCTTCGTCGCCAACGGGCGCGACCGCTGCTACGTGTGCAAAGGCATGGTGCTGGACGCCGTGCGCGCGGTCGCCGCGGAGCGCGGCTGCGACGCCGTCGTCGACGGCGCGAACCGCGACGACCTCGGCGACGTGCGGCCGGGCATACGGGCCGCGGACGAGCGCGGCGTCCGCCACCCGCTGGTCGAAGCCGGCCTCGGCAAGGAGGACGTGCGCGGTCTGGCGCGCGACCTCGGCCTGGCGGTCTGGGACGCGCCGGCGCAGGCCTGCCTCGCCTCGCGCATCCCCTACGGGGAGCGCATCAGCGACGAGGCGCTGCGCCGCATCGCTGCCGCGGAAGGGGCCCTTCACGAGCTCGGCTTCCGCGCTTGCCGGGTGCGCGCTCACGGGCGGCTCGCCCGGGTCGAGGTGCCGGCGGCCGAGATCGGGCGCGCCGGCGGCGCGCGGCGCGAAGAGATCGCGCGCCGCTTGCGCGCCCTGGGCTTCACCTGGGTCGCGCTCGACCTCGACGGTCTCCGCACGGGCAGCCTGAACGAGGCGCCGCCCGCGGACCGGCCGAACGAGGCGCCGCGCACAGGGAGCCTGAGCGAGGCGCCGCTCACGGAGGGATCGGACGCGACGCCTCACAAGGCGTCGGACGCGGGCGGCCCGCCGGGCGGCGCCGCGGCTCCGCCGGGCGCCGCCCACGTGGTACCGTAAAGCGTTCGACGCGGCGTCGCACGGGCGGCGTCGGCGAGCGTCGTCGACGAAGAGGACATGACGATGGTGCGGAAGTTGTTGAGCATCGGCGCCGCGGCCGCCGCGGGCAGCCTCTTCCTGCTGCGCGGCGCGAGCGGGCGCCGCGCCGTCGACGTGGCGGTCGAGGAGATCCGCGACGACGTCCGCGCCGTCAAGCAGCGCGATCCTGCCGCGACCAGCACGATCGAGATCCTGACCTCGTATTCGGGGCTGCACGCGCTCTGGCTCCACCGCCTCGCCCACCGCCTCCATGGCATGGGCCTCCACCTGCTCTCCCGTTGGGTGTCGCAGTTCAACCGGATGCTGACCCAGGTCGAGATCCATCCAGCGGCGAAGATCGGCAAAGGTCTCTTCATCGACCACGGGTCGGGCGTCGTGATCGGCGAGACGACCGAGATCGGCGACGACGTCACCCTGTACCAGGGCGTGACCCTGGGCGGCACCGGCAAAGAGACCGGCAAGCGGCACCCCACGGTCGGCGACAACGTCATCGTCGGCGCCGGGGCGAAGGTCCTCGGCTCGGTCACTGTGGGCGACAACGCCAAGATCGGCGCCGGCAGCGTCGTCGTCCTCGACGTACCCAGGGACTCGACCGTCGTCGGCAATCCCGGACGACCGGTGCTGATCGAAGGACAGAAGGTGGGCATACCGGACATCGACTACCGTCACCTGCCCGATCCCGTGGCCGAGGCCGTCAAGTGTCTCGTGGCGCGCATCGTCGAGATGGAGAAGGAGCTGGACGAGTTGCGTCCCGAACACGCGGGCAAACGGCGCGCGGCGGTGGCCGAGACGCGCAAGAAGCTCCACGACCTGCTGCAGTTCGAAGACGGTCTCGGTATCTGACCGATGATCGCGGACCAGTGAGGAGGACGAGATGGCGAAGGCGAAGGGCGAGGGGCGGCTGGTCAAGGTCGACGAACTTCCGCGCCGTACGCGCCAGAGCAAGTATGGGCGCGTCATCGACGAGTTCATGGCTGGGGACATGGCGTACGCGCGCTACGAATCGAACGGCAGGCCGGACGCCGTGGCCACCTCGCTGCGCGCCGCGGCGCGGCGCCGCGGCGCGCCCGTCAAGGTCACGGTCATCGGTGGCGAGGTCTATCTGGCCAGGATCTGAGGCGGCGGCCGGCGTCGGAGGGGTCTGTCCGGCCGGGATCTGAACGAACGGTCGGCGGCATGGTCTGCCCCCTGGGGACGGTCTGCGGCCGCGTATGGGTATGCTACGATTGAAGCCTCGCAGCGAGCCGTGAACGGAGCGTGATCACCCCATGAGCCAGATCAGGCGTCTCGTCCTCGACGTCTTGAAGCCTCACCAGCCGACGATGCTCACCCTGGCCGACAAGCTCGGCGACCTCGAGGGTGTGCACGGCGTCGACATCACCTTGTTCGAGATTGACAACAAGGTCGAGAACATCAAGATCACGCTCGAGGGTGACGACATCGACTTTCAGGACGTCGCCGAGGTCGTGCAAGATTCGGGCGGCAGCATCCACTCCATCGACAAGGTGTCGACGGGACGGGAGCTCATCGACGAGGCGGAGACGCCGCAGGACGCCGGCGCCCGCTGGATGCGCTGAGCGGGCGGCTCGCGCCTGCCCTCACGACTGACCTCACGGTGACCTCTCCGTGAACGCCAGGCAGGAGCCGGGTGTCCGCGCACGTCTCGACGAGATCGTCGGTCGCCTGCGTCACTACCACGAGGTCTCCGGCGTCGGTGAGCTCGTGCGTCGGTACGTCGCACTCAACGCCTTCGACGGGGTGCTCACGACCTTGGGGATCCTCGCCGGAGGCTATCTCGGCGGGGTGGACGAAGCGCGCACGCTGCTGCTCGTCGGCCTCTCCACGGTGACGGCGATGGCGGTGTCGGGCTTCTATGGTTCCTACCTCGTCGAGAAGGCGGAACGCGGCCGCGCCCTGCGTGAGCTCGAGGAGTCGACGCTCTCGAGCCTCGAGGGCACCGAGATCGCGGCCGCCTCGCGCTATGCGACCGTCGTCATCGCCCTCGCCGACGGGGGCTCGCCGGCGATCGCCTCGGCGATCGCCTTCGCTCCCTTCCTGTTCACGGGCGTCATCGGCATGACGACGGCCTATGCGGTGAGCGTCGCCATCGCCATCGTCGAGTGCTTCGCCCTCGGCGTCTTCCTCGGCCGGGTGTCGCGCGAGCGCCTCGTGCTCTCGGGGCTCAAGCTGGTCGTGGCGGGGCTCGTGCTGCTCATGATCAGCCTGCTCCTCGAACGGGGGGTCGTATGAGCGAGGCAGGCGCGCAAGGGGCGGGCGGGGGCGAAGCCCTTCCGCCCGCCGTGGCGCGCCTGCTCGCCGGCCTCAACGAGCCTCAGCGCGCGGCCGTGACCCACGTCGACGGCCCGCTGCTCATCCTCGCCGGGGCCGGCTCGGGCAAGACCCGTGTGCTCACGCATCGCGTCGCGTATCTGCTCGCCGCCGGCCACGCGCGCCCCGACGAGATCCTCGCCATCACCTTCACGAACAAGGCCGCGGGCGAGATGAAGGAGCGCATCGAGGGCCTCGTCGGCGGCGTCGCGCGCGCGATGTGGGTCAGCACCTTCCACTCGATGTGCGCCCGCATCCTGCGCCGCGAGGCCGACCGTCTCGGGTACCGCAGCACGTTCTCGATCCACGACGCCGACGACCAGCGGCGCCTCGTCCGCCGTTGCCTCGAGACGCTCGAGTACGATTCGAAGCGCAACCCTCCCGAGGCCATCACCCGCCAGATCTCGGACGCCAAGAACCAGTTGCTCGACGCGGCCGCCTTCCGCGAGCAGACGGGCGGCCGCTTCGCCCGCGTCACGGCCGACGTCTACGACCTTTACGAGAAGGAGCTCATGGCGATGAACGCCATGGACTTCGACGACCTGCTCATGCGCACCGTCCAGCTCTTCGAGCAGGTCCCCGAGCGCCTGCGTCACTACCAGCGCGCCTTCCGCTACATCCTCATCGACGAGTACCAGGACACGAACCACGCCCAGTACCGCCTCGCCAACCTCCTCGCCGCCGAGCACCGCAACCTGGCCGTGGTCGGCGACGACGACCAGTCCATCTACTCGTGGCGCGGCGCCGACATCCGCAACATCCTCGAGTTCGAGCGCGACTATCCCGACGCCAAGGTGGTCCGTCTGGAGCAGAACTACCGCTCGACGCAGGCGATCCTCGACGTCGCCAACGCGGTCGTCACCCACAACCGCCAGCGCAAAGGCAAGAACCTGTGGACGCCGCGCGGCCGGGGTGTCCCGGTCCAGGTCGTGGAGGTGAACGACGAGCGCGCCGAGGCGCAATTCGTGGCCAGTGAGGTGCAGAAGCTGCTCGAGGGCGAGGCCGGCGCCGAGCGTCCGTACGCGCCCCACGAGATCGCCGTCCTCTACCGCACCAACGCCCAGTCGCGCGTCCTCGAGGAGCAGTTCGGCCGCTACGCGATCGCCTACCAGGTCATCGGCGGACCCCGGTTCTACGAGCGCGCCGAGATCCGCGACCTGCTCGCCTACCTGACGCTACTCGTGAACCCCGGCGACACGCAGCGTCTGCTGCGCGTGGTCAACGTGCCGCGCCGCGGGCTCGGGGCGACGTCTCTGGCCCGCCTCCAGGCGCACGCGGCGAGCGTCGGGGTGAGCCTCTGGGAGGCGGCCCGGGATGCCGAGAGCGTCCCTGGCCTGACGTCCGCCGCCATCAAGGCTCTGCTCGGCTTCGTGCGCCTCGTCGAGGGACTGCAGGCGGGCCTCGCCGGCCGGCCGGTGGCCGCGGTCGTGCGCAGCGTCCTCGACGAGACGGGCTACGAGGACGAGCTCAAGGGGCAGCGCACGCTCGAGGCCGAAGGCCGGCTCGAGAACCTCGAGGAGTTCCTCTCCGTCGCCGTCGAGTACGACCGTCGGGCCACCGACCCGTCGCTGGACGGCTTCCTCCAGGAGATCTCGCTGTACACGGACGCCGACTCCTACGTCGACACGGGCGAGCTCATCACCCTCATGACGCTGCACAACGCCAAGGGCCTCGAGTTCCCGGTCGTGTTCATCGCCGGGATGGAGGAGGGCGTCTTCCCGCACCAGCGCTCGCTCGACGAGCAGAACGTAGAGGAGGAACGGCGCCTCGCCTACGTCGGCATGACGCGGGCCATGGACCGGCTGTACCTGCTCCACGCCCGGTCGCGCAGCCTGTGGGGCAGCGGGCAGTACAACCTGCCCAGCCGCTTCCTCGACGAGATCCCCGAACGTCTGGTCGAACGGCAGGTCGTCGGCGCACCGATGGGCGGCTGGGGCGCGGGAGGCTGGGGTGCGGGCGCCTCGGGCGCGGGCGGCTGGGGCTCCGGCGGGCGCGACAGGCGCCGGTCCGCCGGCGAGCGCGCCGCTCCTGGGGCCGGCGGCCGCGGTGCGCGCACCGCGGCCGCCGGCCCTCGCCCGGGCGGCGGTCAGCGCGCCGCCGGCAAGCCGGGTGGCCTCGACGCCGAGGTCGTGGAGCAGTACTTCGCTCCGGGGGAGCGGGTGCTGCACGCGACGCTCGGCGAGGGGACCGTGCTGGCCGTCGAGTCCGGCGGCATCGTCCTCGTGCGCTTCGTGAACGACGGCAGCGAGCGTCGCCTCATGGCGAGCGTCGCGCCGCTGCGCCGACTGCGTAGTTGAGGCCGCCCGCTCGCCGCCACCCACGGCGGCCGCGCCGGCGAGCCTGCGATAGAGTGAAGTGGTGAGTTTCCACCCACCGTGAAGGAGGGTCAACTGTGAGCGTGAACGTGGAACGCGGCGCCGTCACCGTGGTCACCGTGGACCGCCCCGAGGCGCTCAACGCTCTCGACGCCGAGACCAACGGGGCGCTCCTCGCCACGGCCCGTGAGCTCAGCGCCGCCGAGGACGTCCGCGTCGTCGTCCTTACCGGCGGTGGTGACACGTCGTTCGTGGCCGGCGCCGACATCGCCGCCATGAAGGACCTCACGGCCGAGGAGGCGCGGCGCTGGTCGGAACTCGGCCAAAGCGTGATGAGCGCCATCGAGGCGGCGCCTCAGCCGTGGATCGCCGCCGTGAACGGCTACGCCCTCGGCGGCGGCTGCGAGCTCGCCCTCGCCTGCGACCTGCGTCTGGCGGCCGAGACAGCCAAGTTCGGCCAGCCCGAGATCGGGCTCGGCATCACGCCCGGCTACGGCGGCACGCAGCGCCTGGCCCGGGTGGTCGGGCAGACGTGGGCGAACTACCTTGTCCTGACCGGGCGTCACATCCGTGCCGACGAGGCGTTCCGCATCGGCCTCGTCACCGCCGTCTACCCGAAGGGCGAGCTCCGCACGCAGGCGCTGAAGCTCGCCGCCGACCTCGCCGCCAAGAGCCCGCTGGCGATGCGCTACTGCAAGCGCGCCCTGCACGCGAGCCTCGACGTCGACGTCGAGACCGGTCAGCGCATCGAACGCGACCTGTTCGCGCTCTGTTTTGCGAGCGCCGACCAGAAGGAGGGCATGGCCGCCTTCCTCGAGAAGCGCACGCCGGAGTTCACGGGGCGGTAGTCCGCGGGCCCATGGGGCGATGGAGGCCGCTGGCCGGTTCGCGCCCGGCAACGGCTTGCATGCTCGGACCGGCAGCGGCGCCCGACAGTCCGCCCGTCGAGTCCGGCGTCAGCCGCCGGCCGCCGCGAGCAGGCGGCTCAGGAACTCGTACATCCCCTCGGTCGCGGCGACCTGCACGTCGGCCGCCTCGGTGACCGGTGGCGGCGTTTCCGCAGTCACGGCGGCCACCGCGCAGGCGTACCGCCGGGCGTCGGCCTCCGCCCAGCGGTGGACCGCCTCGAAGCCGGTGACGTCGGTCAGGTCGTCGCCGCAGAAGACCGCGGTGACGAGGTCTCTGCCGGCGAGCAACCGGCGCGTCGCCGTGCCCTTCGTCACAGGCACGGGTGGGCGGATCTCGTAGACGAAGTGCCCCGTCGAGATGGCGAGGCCGGCAGCGCGCGCCGGCTCGACAACGCGGGCGACGATCTCGTGGCGGGCGCGGTCGGCGTCCGGCGCAAGCCGGTAGTGGATGGCGAGCACGGTGCGCTTGTCCTCGAGGACGACGCCGTCGAGGTCCGCGAGTTCCTCAGCGGCGAGGGCGGCGATACGCTGGACCACGTCGATGTAGCGTTCCGCCTGCGGTTCCGTGAACGAGCTGCCGTCCGCCGTCAAGATCTGGAGGCCGTGGGTACCGACGTAGGCGGCGCCCTCGACGGCGACCATCCGGCGGCCGTCGTCGAGGGCGCGTCCGGTGACGAAGGCGACGCTCCCGAGGCGCGTGACCAAGGCGCGCAGAAGCGTCTTGAAGCGCGTGGGAACCACGGCGTCCGCCGGGTGACCGACGATGGGGGCGATCGTCCCGTCGATGTCACAGAACAGGGCCGTGGCGCGCGGCGCGCGGCGCACGGCCGCGAGACAGGCCTGCATGGCATCCTCGCCCGCGAGGATCGTCGGCATCTCGTTCAGGGCGCCCCCTGGCGTCGGTCCGCGGCGGCCGCGTCCCCGGTCGCCGGAGCGCGGCGTCAGGGAAGAGCCTACCCGACCGGCCCGGGCGAGTGTCAACGTGCGTTGACCGGTCGGCGAGGGCGATGGGCCGCGGCGCCGCGCATGCCCGGGTGTCAAGCCGAAGCCGCGCCCTGCCGATGAGAGGGCCATGGCGGCGGGACGCGAGGGCAGACGGACGAAGGACAAACCCGGCGGGCGACCGCGCGACATGCGCGCCGATCTTTACCTCAAGTCCATGCTCCTCGGGTTCATCGAGGACAGCTACCTGCACACCGGCACGCTGACGCAGTTCGCCGCCGAGGTGCTGCAGGTGGTCGTGTACGCGGTCACGGTGCCGGTCGCGTTCACGGAGGGCTTCCTCAAGTCCTACCTCTCGATCGACAAGGTGGTCGAGGAGCCCGACGGTCGCATCAAGATCGTCCCCAAGCCGGAAGCCGGCGTCGAGGATATGATCCGCGACGTCGACGAGATCACCGCCCAGGTCGACCCTGGGGCCGTGTTCAACCCGGTGGTGCGCAGCAAGCTCGATGCCGTGCATGAGACGTCGAGCAAGGCGATGAAGTGGGACCTGAACCAGCTCTCGCGGATGAACGACGCCGAGTTGATGGAGGTCCTGCGCGAGATGCAGGCCGAATCCGAACGCCTGGCCGCGGAGGAGCCCGAGTCGGACCCGGAGGCGGATGCGATGCGCGCCAAGCTCGAGACCATCCGCCGCAACGTGCGCCGGTTCCAGGCGCGGCAGCATCTCGGGAGCGTCGCAGGCGACCCGGCGTCGGCTGCGCCGGACGATCGTCGTCGTCCGCTCACTTGACCCGCTCCACGTGATGCGATAGTCCTGCCGCCGCGGCCGCCGCCTTCGGCGGCGTGAGCGGCCTCAGGAGACCGACGTGGACCACTTCTCCGACAGACTCGCTGCCTCGATCATCGCCCGGCGCAGCCTCGTGTGCGTCGGCCTGGACCCCGTGCTCGAGCGCATGCCCCCCGACCTCGTCGACGAGTTCCGCCCGCGGGCGGCGCGCGCGGAAACGAGGGGTACGAAGGGCTCGGAGGGCGCGGGAGGTACGACGAGGGGTGCGAAGGGCTCGGAGGGCGCGGGAGGTACGACGGCCGAGGAGAAGGCGGTGGCCGCGGGGGGCGCGGACGAGCGGGCGGTCGAAGAGGAGGCGGTCGCGGCGTGCTTCGCGGCGTTCTGCGCCGGGGTCATCGCCGCGGTCGCCGAGACGGCCGCCTGCGTCAAGCCGCAGGCGGCTTTCTTCGAGCAGTACGGCGCTGCCGGCTGGCGGGCGCTCGTCGACACGGTCGCCTGCGCCCACGCTTACGACCTGCCCGTGATCCTCGATGTGAAGCGTGGCGACATCGCGGCGACGGGGGCCGCATACCGGCGCGCCGCCTTCGGCGGCGCGCCGGGCTTCGCGGCCTCCGTCGCCGGGGTCGGCGCCGACGCGCTGACCGTGAACCCGTACCTGGGCGACGACTCCCTGGCGCCGTTCATCGACGCCTGCGGCGACGGTCGCGGCGTCTTCGTCCTGGTGCGCACGAGCAACCCGGGCGCGGCGACGTTGCAGGAGCTCGAGGTCGAGGGCCGGCCCCTGTACCTTCACGTCGCCGAGACGGTGGCCCGTCTCGGGGCGGCGTACGTCGGCGCGTACGGCTACAGCGACGTCGGCGCCGTGGTCGGCGCCACCGCGCCGGCCGCGTTGCGCGCCGTCCGCGCCGCGCTTCCGCACGCCTTCCTCCTCGTGCCCGGCGTCGGCGCCCAGGGAGGGGCGACGGAGATCCTCGGCGAATTGAAGGTCGGCGACGCGGGGGGTCTCGTGGTCAACGCGTCGCGGTCGATCATCTACGCGTGGCAACAGGGCGAGGGCGACTACCGCCGCGCCGCGGCGGAGGCGGCCGAGGCTCTGCGCCGCGAACTGGGGTCGCCGGCATGAACGACGACCAGAGCGGACGCGGTACGGCGGCCGAGGGCGGTGTCCCCGAGACGGGGGCGCAAGGCGCGGGTACGTCCGACGACGCCCTGCGTTCGCTCGCGCGACTCGAAGCACTGTCGAGCGGCGAGACGCCGCCCAAGACCGCATCGCGGCGGAGGCGTCCGCGCGTCGCCGCCACCTCGCGGCCCGCGCGATCCTGGGCGCGCGTCGTCGCCCCGGTCGCCTTCCTCGTCGCCGTCATCGTGGTCGTGTCACTGGCTTTCCAGTCGGGCGTGGTCGGCGATGGTGCTGACAAGCCGACGAAGTCCGCGGCGAAAGCCTCCAAGGCCGACAACCGGTCGCCCAAGCCGAGCAGCTCGGTCACCCGGGCCGCGACCGCGCCGGGCGCGCCTGCCGGCGCCCGCGAGTACATCGTGAGAGCGGGCGACACCCTGTCCGGCATCGCCGCGCGCTTCGACGTGACGGTGACCGAGATCGAGGGACTCAACGCCGACCGGGACTTGACGACCTTGCATCCCGGTCAGTCGCTGGCGATCCCGCCGAAGTAAGCCGTCGCGCGCCCATCTGCGCGCCGGTCGTCCACCACGTCCGCGGCCGCTCGTCTGCGTCTGCTCCAGCGCCCGTCCCCTGCGTCCACGGTCGCCCATCCGCGGTCGCCCGCGGCCCCACAGCCGCGGCGCGGGGGCGGACGCGGGCATGATGCTCCGGACAGTCGGCTCGAGGAGCGTTGCGGACGCGGTCCGACCTGCTCGTTGCCGCGGTGGCCCCGCGGGGCGAGCGGTGGAGATGAAGTCCACATAAGTATTGCAAAGTGGGGAGTTGTGGGGTAATGTGGCGCCCATGCAGCGGCCGGTCCTGGTGGGGGAGTACGAGTGTACGCTCGATGCCAAGAAGCGCATCGCCATCCCGGCGCGCCTGCGGCCCGCCTTCTCGGAGGGGATCTACATCACCCATGGCCACGAGGGCTGCCTGGCCGGGTTCACGCCGGAGGGGTTCGCGGCGTTCCTTGAGGAGCAGATGCGCGGTCTCTCGCCCCGCAGCAGCAAGGCCCGCGCCCTGCGCCGGTTCACCGCCGGGACGGCGACCTTCGAACAGCTCGACGGGCAGGGCCGGGTGACGCTGCCGTCCCGTCTGCTCGATTTCGCCGGCATCACGCGCGAAGTCACCGTCGTCGGGGTCCAGGACCAGATCGAGATCTGGGACCGGGCCTCCTGGGCCGAGTACCTGGCTCGATTGGAGGAGGAGGCCGATGCTACCGCAGACGAGCTTGCGAGTCAGTGAGTGGGAGATGACGCTCGCCCACACGCCGGTGCTGGTGGAGGAGCTGCTCGACCTCCTGAGGCCGCAGGCGGGGGAGGTCGCGATCGACTGCACCTTCGGCGCCGGCGGGCATGCGCGGGCCGTCGCCGACCGTCTCGGCGCTGACGGCCTCCTGATCGCCTGCGACCGTGACCCCCAGGTGGCGGAGTACTTTCGCGACCTCGAGCGCACGGCGCCCTGCGAGACACGTCTCTACCACGGGAATTTCGCCGACGTGCTGGCGGGCATGCGCGACGCCTCGGTGGACATGGTGTACATGGACCTCGGCGTCTCGTCGATGCAGCTCGACCGCCGGGAGCGGGGCTTCTCGTACGCCTATGACGCCCCCCTGGACATGCGCATGGACCCTGAGGCGCCGCTCAGCGCCGCGGACCTCGTCAACACTCTGAGCCAGGACGAGCTCGCCGACATCTTCCGTCGCTACGGCGAAGAGCGCTACGCGAAGGAGATCGCCCGCGGCATCGTCGCCGCACGCGAGAAGAAGCCGCTCGACACGACGGGCGAGCTCGTCGCCGTCATCAAGCGCACGATCCCGACGCCGGCGCGGTTCGCCGCCGGCAACCCCTCGCGGCGCGTCTTCCAGGCGCTGCGGATCGTCGTGAACGACGAGCTCGAATCGCTCGCCCGCGGTCTCGAGGAGGCGTATCGCGTGCTCAGACCCGGCGGGCGCCTGGCCGTCATCAGCTTCCACTCCCTCGAGGACCGCATGGTCAAGGAGTTCTTCCGCGGCCATGCGGCCGGCTGCATCTGTCCGCCTGGCCTCCCGCAGTGCGTGTGCGGCCATGAGCCCACCATGCAGGTCCTGACCCGACGCCCCGTCGTGCCCCGGGCGATGGAGGTCGAGGTCAACCCGCGCTCCAAGTCGGCCAAACTCCGCGTCGCCGTCAAGCTGTAGGAGGGCGGAGGTGGCTCATGCCGTGGCGGCGCCCCGACCGGCGCCACGTGACGACGACGCCCCCCGCGTCGCGCGGCCGCGCCCGGCCGGCGGACGCCGGGCCCGGGCGCAGGCCGCGACGCGGGCGCGGGCGGCGCGCTGGTTCTTCGTCTTCGTCGTTTGCTTCACCGTTCTTGCCGTCGGGCGCGTCGCCCTCAGCTTCGCCGTCGTGCAGAAGAGCCTTCAGACGGCGAGCGTCCAGACACAGGTCCGCGCCCTTGAGGCGGAGAACGCCGACCTCCAGGCGGAGGTCACGCGTCTCGGCTCCAGCGCCCGCATCAGGAGCGTCGCTCAGCACCAGCTCGGGCTGGTGCCCGCAGAACGGCCCATCTACCTGACGGTCGAGGCGAAGGCGCCCGCCAAGGCGGGCGGCTCGAGACAGTGATGCCGGACCGGCGCGGAGAGCGACGGGGCGGCGGCCGCGGGGCGGCGACGGGTCGTAGCGGCCGCGCTCCGGCCGGGAGCGACGGCCGGATACGGCTGTTGCGCGTCCTCGCCGTCGCCGCGTTCCTGCTCGTCGGAGGCCGGGCCATCGCCCTGGCGTCGACGGCGGGCGAGCTGACCGACATCGCCGCCGGTCAGCAGCAGAGCACGCACACCATCACCGCCCACCGCGGGACCATCTACGACCGCGACGGGAAGGAGCTCGCCGTCGGCGAGCAGCGCCAGACCGTCTACGCGACGCCGTACCTCGTCGACGATCCCTACGCGGCGGCGACGGACCTGTGCCGGGCGCTCCGTATCACCAACAAGGCTGAGCAGCGGCGCATCGTCAGGGCGCTCGCCGACAAGAAGGCAGGCTTCGCCTTCGTGGCGCGGAAGGTCGATGCGGAGAAGGCCGAGCGTGCCGTCGATCTCGGCATCCCCGGCGTCGGAAGCTACGCCGAGGAGAAGCGCGTCTATCCTCTCAAGGGCGTCGCCGCCCAGATCATCGGGTATGCCGGCCTCGACAACGTCGGCCTGGCCGGCATCGAGAAGCAGTACGAGACGACGTTGCGCGGCGCCGCCGGCCGCGAGACGGTCGTCCGCGATCCCCAGGGACGCACGCTGAGAGTCCTCGAGACGGAGAAGCCCGTGTCGGGGACGAGCGTCCGCCTGACGATCGACGCCGACATCCAGTTCGAAGCGGAGCAGGTCCTGCGGCGTACCGTCACGTCGTTCGCCGCCGAGGCAGCGACGGCGATCGTGCTCGACCCCAGGAACGGCGAGGTCCTCGCCATGGCCAACTACCCGCTCGTCGACGACCACCTCTTCGGTGTAAAGCCGGAGTTCGAGCGCAACCGCGCCGTCACCGACGCCTACGAACCGGGGTCGATCTTCAAGGCCGTGACGATCTCCGGGGCCCTGAGCGACGGTCTGACCACGCCGTCGACGAGGTACTGTCTCGCGCCGACGATCAAGGTCGCCGACCGCGTCATCCATGAGGCGCATGCCCGCGGCACCGTCACGTACACGACCCGGGACATCCTCGTCAACTCGTCGAACGTCGGCGCCGTCACCATCGGTATGGACATGGGCAAGCGCGGCCTGCTGAAGTGGGTCGACAGGTTCGGGTTCGGAGCGCCGACGGGTATCGACTTCCCCGGCGAGGTCGAAGGGATCGTGCCGCGCCAGTGGTCGGGGTCCACGATCGGCAACCTGCCCATGGGGCAGGGCATCGCCGTGACCCCGCTGCAGATGGCATGCGCCTTCGGTGTGCTCGCCGACAAGGGCATGTGGGTCCAGCCGCACCTCGTCGCCCAGATCGGGACCGAGGTGACGCCGAGGGCGAGGCGTCACCGTGTCGTGTCGGCAAAGGTGGCGCGCCAGATGCTCAGCATGCTGACTGACGCGGTCGACGAGGGCACCGGCACTGAGGCGAGGATCGCCGGGTATGAGGTGGCCGGCAAGACGGGCACGGCGCAGAAGCCGCTGCCCGACGGGAGCGGTTACTCCGAGTACGCGTACGTGGCCTCCTTCGTCGGCGTCGTCCCGGCCGATCACCCGCGGCTCGTGGTGCTCGTGTCGGTGGACGAACCGCACCCCATCTGGGGCGGGGTCGTGGCCGCGCCGGCAGTGAAGGAGATCGCCTCGTTCGCCCTGGCTCACCTGGAGATCGCCCCCTGACCGGGCGCGGCCCCGGCTGTCCCGCTTTGCTAGAATCACACCGCATGGAGCTCGCCGACCTTGCCCAGGGGCTTGCCGGCGCGGAGGTGCGCGGCGACCCCGGCGTCCGCGTCCGCGGCGTCGCCAGTCATAGCCGCGATGTGGCGCCGGGCACCCTTTTCTTCTGCGTGCCCGGCGCCGCGCGCGACGGGCACGAGTTCGCCGCCGAGGCGGTCGCCGCGGGGGCGACCGTGGTGGTCTGCGAGCGTGACGTCGACCTTGCGGTCACACGGCTGGTCGTACCGTCGGTGCGCGCCGCGATGCCGGTCATCGCGGCGCGCTTCTACGGCCATCCCTCGCGCCAACTGACGGTGGTCGGTATCACCGGGACCAACGGCAAGACGACGACCGCTCACCTGGCGGCGGCCATGTTCGAGGCCGGCGGCCTGCCGAGCGGCATCCTGGGCACGGTCGGGGCGCGCGTCGGCGGGCGCGAACTGCCAGGGTCGCTGACGACGCCCGAGGCGCCTGAGCTTCAGGCGCTGCTCCGGCGCATGGTCGCGGCCGGCGACAGGGCGTGCGCCATGGAGGTCTCGTCGCACGCCCTGGTCTTCGGCCGCGCGGCGCAGATCGAGTACGCCGCCGCCGTGTTCACGAACCTGTCGCGCGAGCACCTCGACTTCCACCGCGACATCGACGACTACTATGCCGCCAAGCGGCTCCTGTTCCTCCCGGAAGAGGGCCCCCGCCCGCGACGCGCCGTGGTGGGTCTCGGCGACGCGTGGGGAGCGCGGCTGGCCGCCGAATGCGCGCCGGCGTATGACGACGACCTGTGGACGTACGCCGTGGTGGGCGGAAGCGGGGAGGACATCGCCGGCGCTGCGGTCGGCGCGAAGGGCGACGACCGGGCGGAGGTCGTGGGTGACATGGCTCCGGCGGACCGCGCCGACGTCGTCGCCGCCGACGTCGAGGTCGGCGCCGACGGCTCGACGTTCGTCCTCCGGGCGCCGCGTCTCGGCGTGGCGATGGGCGTCCGCTTGCCGATGGCGGCGCGCTTCAACGTCGAGAACGCGCTCGCGGCGGCGACCGCCGCGCTCGCTCTCGGTCTTCCCCCCGAGGCGGTGCGCGAGGGTCTCAGCCGGGCCCGCGGCGTGGCCGGGCGGTTCGAGGCGCTGCGCGCCGGCCAGCCGTTCACCGTGATCGTCGATTATTCGCACACGCCCGATTCGCTGGAGAACGCGCTGCGCGCCGCGCGCGACATCGCCGGCGGGCGCGTGCTCGTCGTCTTCGGCTGCGGCGGCGACCGTGACCGCGGCAAGCGTCCGCTGATGGGCGAGATCGGCGCGCGGCTCGCCGACGTCAGCATCGTGACCTCCGACAACCCGCGCAGCGAGGACCCCGAGGCGATCATCGCCGAGATCGTCGCCGGTGTGCCGGCCGCGCTTCGCGGGCGCGTCGCCGTCGAGGCGGACCGCCGCGCCGCTATCGCGCGCGCGCTGCGGGACGCGGCGCCGGGCGACGTCGTCCTGATCGCCGGCAAGGGGCACGAGCAGGGCCAGGTCATCGGCGACCGGCGCTTGCCGTTCGACGACCGCCGGGTGGCCGCCGACGTGCTCCGTGAGCTCGGCTTCGAGGGAGAGGCATGATCCCGATGACGGTCGAGGAGGTCGCCGCCGCCTGCGACGGCGCCCTGAGCGGGGTCGAACCGGGCGCTGTCGTGCGCGCCGTGTGCACGGACTCGCGCCGTGTGCGCCCGGGCGACCTGTTCGTCGGCCTGCGCGGCGAGCGTTTCGACGGCGACGCCTATGCCGCCCAGGCGCTGGAGCGCGGCGCCGTGGCGGCCGTCGTCCGTCGAGAGACGGCCGCCGTCCTCCGCGGGAGCCCGGTCATCGCCGTCGGCGACGGCGTCGCCGCGCTCGGCGCCCTGGCGTGGGCCGTGCGCCGGCGCTCCCGGGCACGGGTCGTGGCCATCACCGGGAGCGCCGGCAAGACAACGACCAAGGACGTCCTCGCCGCCCTCCTGCGCCCGCTGTGCGACGTGGTCGCGACGAGGGCCAATCTCAACAACCAGGTCGGTCTGCCGCAGACGCTGCTCGAGGTCACGCAGGAGACCGACGTTGTCATCGTCGAGATGGCGATGCGCGGTCCGGGACAGATCCGCGAGCTCGCCCGCCTCGCCCTGCCCGACATCGCCGTGATCACCACGATCGCCCCCGTGCACCTCGAGTTCGTGGGCACCCTGGAGGGTGTCGCCGCCGCCAAGGCGGAGCTGATCGAGGAGCTGCACGGCGGCACCGCGGTCGTCCCCGGCGCGGCCGCGCTGCTCGCGCCGCACCTGCGCCGCCACGACGGGCGTGTGGTCACGTTCGGGACGGAGGAGAGCGACGTACGTTTCATCGCCGCCGAGCGCCGTGGCGCCGGGACCCACGTCCTCGTCGACGCGTTCACGCAGCGCGCCGCCCTCGACTTCGGCTTCACCGGCGCCCATTACCTGTACGACGCCCAGGCCGCCCTTGCCGCCTTCGTCGAACTCGGCTTCCGGCTCGACGAGGCCCGCGTCGGCGCCGGCCGGGTCGTCTTCTCGGAGATGCGCGGCGAGACCGTCGCCCTGCGTGACGGGGGCCTGCTGGTCAACGACGCCTACAACGCCAACCCCGTTGCCACGCAGGCTGCCCTCGACCACCTTGTCCAGCTCGCCGGGGGCCGCGAGGCGGTCGCCGTCCTCGGCGACATGGCTGAACTCGGGCCGGGAGCCGCCGCCTACCATGCCGCGGTGGGCGAGCACGCCGTCCGTCTCGGAGTGCGCATCGTCGCCGTCGGCGATCTCGCCCGGCATTACCTCACCGGCAGCCCTGGCGAGCGCTGGTTCCGGACCGTGGAAGAGTGCCTCGCGTACGTGCGCGAGGCCGTCCCGCCCGGCTGCGCCGTGCTCGTCAAGGCCTCGCGCGCCATGCGTCTCGAGCGTGTCGCCGAGGCGATCGTCGCCGCCTCCGGCGGAGCCGCCGAAGGCGACGACGCCGAGGTCGGAGTCGGCGTGGCGAAAGACGAGGAGGACGGTGATGCTTAGGGCGATGGGGGCCAGCGTCACGGCGATGGTGCTCGTCCTCATCATCGGCCCGGCGTTCATCCGCTGGCTGCGGAGCAACGAGTTCGGCCAGAACATCCGCGAGGAGGGCCCGGAGCGGCACCGCTCCAAGGCCGGGACGCCGACCATGGGCGGCCTGCTCATCTGGTTCGCCGTCGTGGTCGCCTACCTCATCTACAGCCGGTTTTCCGTCGCCTCGATGACCGTCCTCATCGCGACGCTGGGGAACGCCGCCATCGGGTTCATCGACGACTGGATGAAGATCGTGCGCAAGCGTTCCCTCGGGCTGACGGCGCGCTACAAGTTGCTGCTGCAGTTGCTCCTCGCCCTGTTCATCGGGTTCATCGTCCTGCGCTTCTCCGGTCTCGACACGCGCATCGACGTGCCGTTCACCGACCAGCGCTTCGACGTCGGCACGGTCGGCTTCTACGTCATCGTGTTCCTCTGGCTGGCCGGCTTCTCGAACGCCGTCAACCTGACGGACGGGCTGGACGGGCTGGCCGCGGGCGCCTCGGCCATCGTCCTCGTGGCGCTCGCCGGCGTGGCCTTCATCATCGGGCGCAACGCCAACGACCCGGGGATCAGCGACCTGATGGTCATCGCCGGCTGCGTCGGCGGCGCCTGCCTCGGCTTCCTCTGGTACAACTCGTTCCCCGCCGACGTCTTCATGGGGGATACCGGAGCGCTCGGCCTGGGCGGGGCGATCGCCGCCATGGCGATCCTCACGCGCACCGAGCTCGCCCTGCTGCTCATGGGCGGCCTGTTCGTGCTCGAGGCGGCATCGGTGGCCTTGCAGGTGGCCTCGTTCAAGACGACGGGCCGGCGCATCTTCCTCATGGCCCCGCTGCACCATCACTTCGAGCTCAAAGCGTGGTCCGAGACGAAGATCATCGTGCGCTTCTGGATCCTCGCCGCCATCTTCGCCGGGGCCGGGTTCGTCGTCTACTACGCCACGTTCTGATGGACGTTCTGACGGACGGCGTCTCCCGGCGGAGGGACCTTGTCATCGCGCCGTGCGCGGCAGGGCCGCTGGGGAGCGCCGGGAGGCCGCTGCGGCGGGCCGGGGAGGGGGGCGCGTGACCGACGTCAGTCAGGTCCGCGCCCTGGCCGTCCTCGGCCTGGGGCGCAGCGGCCGGCCGGCGACGCTGCTCGCCCGCCGGCGCCTGCCGCAGACCCGCGTTTGGGCGATCGACGAGGGCGAGGTCGACGGCGAGGTGCGCGCCGAGCTGGAGGCGGCCGGGGCGGCCGTCCTCGCCGGCCGCGACGTCGTCGCGGCCGGCGAGACGGCCCTGCCGGCCGCCGTCGAGCTCCTCGTCAAGAGCCCCGGCGTGACCGACGAGAGCGCGGTGCTGCGCGCGGCGCGACGCCGCGGCCTGCCGGTATGGAGCGAGGTCGAGTTCGCGACGCGCTTTCTTGCCAACCGCCTGATCGGGATCACGGGCACGAACGGCAAGACGACGACCACGACGCTCGTCGGGCGCATCCTCGAGGATGCCGGCCTGCCCGTGGCCGTGGGCGGGAACATCGGCCATGCCCTCGCCAATCTGCCCGAGGTCGTCACGCCGAAGACGACCGTGGTCGCCGAGCTGTCGAGCTTCCAGCTCGAGGATATCGAGTCGTTCCGTCCCGACGTCGCCGTGCTGCTCAATCTGACCGAGGACCACGTCGACCGGCATGGCGGCTACGAGGGGTACGTCGCGGCGAAGCTTCGGATCTTCGAGAACCAGACGGCTGAGGACATCGCTCTGCTGAACGCCGACGATGCGGGGACCATTGCCGCAGGGGACGTGCCCGGGCAGGGCCGGCGGGCGTGGTTCTCGACCGGCGACGGCGCCGAGGGCCAAGTCGCCGGGGTCAGCGACGGTCGCCTGTGGGTCGAGGTCGATGGCCGGCGACAGGACCTCGGCGCCGTCGCCGGGCTCTCGCTCAAGGGCGAGCACAACCTGCAGAACGCGCTCGCCGCGGCGGCGGCGACGGCGGCCCTGGGCGTGTCGCCGGAGTCGATCGCCCACACCCTCCGCACCTTCGCTCCGATCGCCCATCGCCTGCAAGTCGCCGGGGTGGTCGGCGGCGTGACCTACGTGAACGACTCGAAGGCGACCAACGTGGACGCCACGCTCAAGGCGCTCACGGCGTACCGCGGCCCCGTGTTCCTCATCCTCGGCGGACTCAGCAAGGGTTCGGCGTTCGATCGCCTCGCCGAGGCGACGGAGGGCCTCGTCAAGCAGGCGGTGCTCATCGGTCGCGCGGCCCCCGAGTTCGAGCGCGCTTACGCGGCGCGGGCGGCGGCCGCTCCGGGCAGCGCCGTTCCGTACGTCACGCTGCCCGACCTGGCCGCCGCCGTCGCCTGGTGCGCGGAGCGCGCGCAGCCGGGGGACGTCGTCCTGCTCAGCCCCGCCTGCGCCAGCTTCGACCAGTACAGGAGCTACGAGGAGCGGGGCGAACACTTCCTCAGACTGGTCGGCGAGCTCAGGGCGGAGGTCGAGAGGACGTGAGCGGGCGTGGTTCGAAGGCGCAGCCCGAGCCGCTCGAGCCTGCGCCTTGGGTGAACGCGTCGCCGGAACGGCGCGCCGGCGGCGACCGGCGGCGCGCCGCCGAGCGGCGCTCGGCGGCGCGCCGCCGCGACGAGGTCGTTGTCCCCGAGCGGCGTCGGAGTGAGCGCCGGGCCGGGGAGCGGCGCGCGGCGCGCTCCCTGCCGCCGGCGCCTGGACCTGGCCAGGTCGAGCGCCGGGTGCTCGTGCTCGCCACCGTCCTCCTGCTGCTCTACGGCCTGGTGATGGCCTACAGTGCGTCGACGGCGCAGGCCTACTTCACCTACGGTTCGGCGTCGTACCTGCTGGCGCGCCAACTGGTCTTCGCCGTGATCGGGGTCATCGCCATGATCGGGCTGTCGCGCGTCGATTACGGGATCTGGCGCAGGTTCGCCGGCCCGCTCTACGTGCTCGCCGTCGCCCTCTGCGTCCTCGCTCTCGTGCCCGGGATCGGCATGGAGATCCGCGGGGCGCGGCGCTGGATCGGCGTCGCCGGCCAGTCCCTGCAGCCCAGCGAGATCGCGAAGCTCGCCGTCGTCTGCTTCCTCGCCGCGAGCATCGCCCGCGCCCCGCAGGCGTTCGCCACGGGGCGAGGGTTCGCGCGCCTGGTCGCCCTCGGTATCCTACCGTTCGCCATCATCGTCGGCTTGCTCCAGAAGGACCTCGGCACCACCCTCGTCATGTGTGTCGGCGCGGTCGCCGTGCTGGTCGCCGGGGGAGCGCGCTGGCGGCACCTCATCGCCCTGGCGACGGCCGGTCCGGTCCTGGTCGGGGCGCTGATCGTCGTCGAGCCGTACCGCATGGAGCGTCTCGTCTCGTTCGTCGACCCTTGGGCTCACGCGCAGACGAGTGGCTTCCAGGCCACGCAGTCGCTGCTCTCCATCGCCTCGGGACGCGTCTTCGGCGTCGGCCTCGGCAACTCGGTGCAGAAGTTCGGCTACCTGCCCGACCAGACCACCGACATGATCACGGCGATCATCGGCGAGGAGCTCGGCCTCGTCGGGCTGCTGGTGCTCATCGGCCTCTACGTGTTCCTCGCGTGGGCCGCGTACCGTGTGGCCCTGACCTGCCGGGAACGGTTCGGGAAGTTGTTGGCCGTCGGCATCGCCAGCCTCATCGTCGGCCAGGCGTTCATCAACATCGGCGCCGCTCTGAGCGTCGTCCCGCTCACGGGCGTACCGCTGCCGCTCGTCAGCCTCGGCGGCACGAGTCTGGTCGTCGTGCTCGCCGCCGTCGGGATCCTGCTGAACATCGCCACCAATCGGAGGAGCCACATTGTCGTCAGCGCTCGACGGGGCGACGGTCCTGCTCGCCGCCGGCGGGACGGGCGGACATCTGTCGCCAGCGCTCGCGGTCGCGGCTGAGGTCGCGGCGCGCGGCGCGCGCGTCGCGTTCGTGACCACCCCCTCGCAGGCCG
Source organism: Actinomycetes bacterium (assembly GCA_029547745.1). Lineage (GTDB taxonomy): Bacteria > Actinomycetota > Thermoleophilia > UBA2241 > UBA2241 > UBA2241. The sequence continues at coordinate 19,667 of JAKPOQ010000117.1, read as the reverse complement.
AGCTGGTGCCGGAGGCCTACGCCGTGCACACCCTCGAGCTGCGCGGCTTCGCGCGCCGCGCCGGCGCGCTCGCCGAACACGCGCGGACGCTGCGCCTGCTGGCCGCGGCGGCGCCGCGCGCCTGGAACATCGTCAGCGCGACGCGCCCGGCTGCGGCCGTCGGCGGCGGCGGCTATGCCAGCGGGCCGGTCGTTGCGCTGGCCGGGCTGCGCGGGGTGCCCGCCCTGGCCCTCGAGGCCGACGCCCACCTGGGGGTCGCCAACCGCCTCCTGCGGCCGTTCGTCGACCGGTTCTGCCTCAGCTTCCCGATCGAGGGCTTGAGCGCCCCGAAGTACGTCGTCACCGGGCGGCCGCTGACGGCGGCTCAGGTCTTGGCGACGCGCGAGGAGGGCCTCGCGGCCTTCGACCTGCGCCCCGACCTGCCCGTGCTGCTGGTGTTCGGCGGCAGCCAGGGGGCGCAGACGCTCAACCGCGCCTGCGTCGACGCTTTCGCCGGGCCGGGGGCGCCGGCCCGTGACCTCGAGGTGCAGGTCGTGCACGTCTGTGGGCCGCGCAACTACAACCAGGTGCGCGCTGAGCTCGAGCGCCGGGGAGCCCGGTTTGAGCACTACCGCCTGGTCCCATACACTGCCCAACTGGCGCCGGCGATGGCGGCTGCCGACCTCGTGGTGGCGCGCGCCGGCGGCTCGGTCGCCGAGCTCGCCGCCCTGGGCCGGCCGGCCGTGCTCGTGCCGTACCCGTACGCGACCGCCGACCACCAGCGCAAGAACGCCGAGTGGATGGTCGCGGCCGGCGCGGCGGTCATGGTCGCCGACGCCGAGCTCGACGGGGCGCGCCTCGCGCGCCTCGTCCGCGAGCTCCTCGGCGACCCGCCGCGCCTGGCCGCGATGGCCGCGGCGAGCCGGCGCGTGGGCAAGCCCGACGCCACGCGCCGTGTGGCCGACGAGATCGAGGCGCTGGTCGCCGCCCACGGGCGGCCGCGGTGGACAGGAGACGGATGACGACGATCGACGCGACGAGCTTTCCGCAGCCGGTGCACTTCATCGGCATCGGCGGCACGGGCATGAGCGGCATCGCGCTCGTCCTCCATCAGCTTGGCGTCCGCGTCCAGGGGTCGGACCTCAAGGAGTACCGCTACACCCGCGCCCTCGCCGCGGCCGGCGTGCCGGTGAGCATCGGGCATCGCGAAGAGAACCTGGGCGACGCGGCCGTGGTCGTCGTCTCGTCGGCGATCCCGCGGTACAACCCGGAGCTGCGCGCCGCCGAGCAGCGCGGCATCCCCGTCCTGCGCCGGGCGGAGATGCTCGCCCGGATCATGGCCATGCGCCGCGGCATCTCGATCGCCGGCACGCACGGCAAGACGACGACCTCCTCGATGGTCTCGCACGTCCTGCACGGTTGCGGCCTCGATCCCACCTACGTGATCGGCGGCGAGCTCAACGACATGGGCTCGAACGCCGGCGCCGGGCAGGGCGAGTGGCTGGTGGCCGAGACGGACGAGAGCGACGGCAGCCTGCTCTACCTGCGTCCCGAGGTCGCGGCCGTGATGAACCTCGAGATGGACCACCACGCCAACTACAAGACCCTGGACGAGATCCGTGACGTCTTCCGCCGCTTCGTCGCCCTGCTGCCCACCGACGGTCGCCTGGTGCTCGTGGAAGGCGAGGACACCGCCTTCCTTCGCGCGGCGACCGAGGCGCCGGTCGTCACCGTCGGCCTCGACGCCGGCGACTGGCAGGCGGAGATCCTGCGCGTCGACGCGGTCTCGTCGGAGTCGCTCGTGCGGTACCGGGGTGAGGAGCTCGGCGTGCTGCGCCTGAAGGTCGGCGGCGGGCACAACGTCGTCGACGCCCTCGCCTGCCTCGCCTGCGTCGACCACTGCGGGGTGGCGTTCGCCGATGCGGCGCGCTGCCTCGCTGGGTTCAGCGGGGCAGCGCGCCGCTTCGACGAGATCGGCCGCCCGCGCGGGGTCTTCGTGTACGACGACTACTCGCACCATCCCACCGAGATCGAGGCGGCGATCCGGTCGGCGAAGCTCGGCGATTACAAACGCGTCATCGCCGTCTTTCAGCCACACCTCTACTCGCGCACGCGCTATCTCCAGCGCGAGCTGGGCAAGGTCCTGACCCTGGCGGACGAGGCCGTGGTCACCGACGTCTGCGGCGCCCGCGAGGAGCCTGAACCCGGCATCACCGGCAAGCTGGTCGTCGACGCCTACCTGCAGGAACGGCCCGGGGGGCCGGTCTTCTATATGCCGCGCAAGAGCGACGCCGTGCGTTTCCTCGCCCATCACGCGGAGCCCGGCGACCTGGTCCTCACTCTGGGCTGTGGCGACGTGTACACGATCGCCGACGACCTCGTGGCCGTGCTCGGCGACGACGGGGGTGGCGGCGACGGGGGTGGCGGCGATGTTGGTGGCGACAAGGGCGGCGGTGGCGGCGAGGGTGGCGGCGACGAACGCCCGCGGAGCGGCAGGCAAGGAGATGCCGCCGCCGGCGGCGAATAGCTGCCCAGACCGATCCCTTCGACCCCGGGTCCAGCGCCATGGCGAGTCGCGGCGGAGCGAGCCGCTCCCGCGTACGTTTGGGGCCGTCGATCCTGCTCACGGCGGCCATCGTCCTTATCCCCGTTGCACTCTACGCTTACGGGCGGCAGGCCGACGCCTTCGCCGTCGACACCGTGAAGGTCAGCGGCGCGCGTCACGTGCCGAGGAAGGATGCGCTCCGTGTCTTGCGCAGGGAGTTCGAAGGTCGGAACCTGTTCACGGTGACGAGCGCTGATGTGCAGGCGACGCTCGACCGCTTCTCCTATCTCGCGGGGGTCGACATCGATCGCGACTTCCCGACCACGCTGCGCGTACGGGTGATCGAGCATCGGCCGTTCGCCTACGTGCTCGCCCGCGGTCGCTGGTCTCTGGTCGCCGACACCGGTCACGTGATCCGTCAGGTAGGGAGCGGGGAGAACGCCGCCGGTCAGGCTGAAGGAAGCCGGTCGGCCGGCGGCGCTGAGCCGGCCGGCGGCGCCGGGCAGGCGCCAGGGGCGGAGCCGGCCGCCACCGCCGAGGCGCTGGTCCGCGGTCCGGCCCAGATGAACGAGAGGCTGCCGCGCATGGCCGCCGTAACGCCGCTCGAACCGCACACCACGGTGAAGGATACGGACGTCCTGCTCGGCTTGCGCGTCCTCGTCGCCCTGCCGCCGTCCCTGCGGCGGCGGGTCGCCGTGCTGCGCGTCGACAACGAGAGGCAGGTGACCGTCGACCTCGCGGACGGCCCGGTCGTCGTGCTCGGCGCCGAGGGCAGCATGCGCGCCAAGGTCCTGTCGCTGCGCGCCGTGCTGGATGCGTATCGGCGCGCAGGGGTGGAGCCGACGATGGTGGACGTCTCGGCGCCGGACAGGCCGCTGGCGCGGCCCCGTCTCAGCTCATAGTCGAGGGCGGCATGACCGTCTTCGCCGGGGATCATGGGCATGCACGTCGATTGACACCCGTTCCGAGCCGTCAGTATGCTAGGCAAACGCTCCCGGCTCGATGCGGGCTGCAGGGTTCCGTGTCGAAGAAAACCCTGCAAAACAAGGCTTCGGGTGGCGAGATGGCGGCCTCGTCTCACGACTCTCAAGCCCAGGTTGAAGGTCTGGCATGGGTCTGACGGCGAGTGTCGACCGCGACAGGAGGGTGGGAAGATGATCGACGGCTCCGCGAACTACCTCGCCGTGATCAAGGTCGTCGGCGTGGGCGGCGGTGGCACCAACGCCGTCAACCGGATGGTCGACGCCGGGCTGCGCGGGGTCGAGTTCATCGCCGTGAACACCGACGCTCAGGCGCTGCAGATGTGCGACGCCGACGTCAAGATCCACATCGGCAGCAAGATCACCCGCGGCCTCGGAGCCGGCGCCAACCCGACGATCGGCTACCAGGCGGCCATGGAGAGCAAGGACGAGCTGCGCGACGCTCTCAAGGGCGCCGACATGGTGTTCGTCACGGCGGGCAAGGGCGGCGGCACCGGGACCGGGGCCGCGCCCGTCATCGCCGAGCTTGCCAAAGAGCTCGGCGCCCTCACCGTGGGCGTCGTGACGCGGCCGTTCTCCTTCGAGGGCAAACGCCGGGCGCGGCAGGCCGAGGACGGCATCCAGAAGCTGCGCGAGAAGGTCGACACCCTGATCATCATCCCCAACGACCGTCTCTTGCAGGTGGTCGAACGGCGGACGTCGGTGATGGACGCCTTCAAGGTCGCCGACGACGTGCTTCGGCAGGGCGTCCAGGGGATCACCGACCTCATCACCGTCCCCGGGCTCATCAACCTCGACTTCGCCGACGTCCGCACCATCATGAAGGACGCCGGGTCGGCCCTCATGGGCATCGGCGTGGCGGACGGCGAGAGTCGTGCCGTCGAAGCGGCGCGCTCGGCGATCAGCTCGCCGTTGCTCGAGGCCAGCGTCGAGGGCGCTCGCGGGATCCTGCTCAACATCACCGGCGGCAACGACCTCGGCCTGTTCGAGATCAACGAGGCGGCCGAGATCGTCTCGAGCGCGGCCGACAGCGATTGCAACATCATCTTCGGCGCCGTGATCGACCCGTCGCTCGGCGACGAGGTCCGGGTGACCGTCATCGCGACCGGTTTCGACCAGCCCGTCTCGGCGGAAGAGCCCGCGGCCGTGCGCGAGGCCAGGCCTGAGCCGAAGGGTACGCCCCTGTTCGCCGACCAGACGCCGCCCAGCTTCGACGTCGACGAGGACATCCTCGACATCCCGAGCTTCCTCAAGGACCATTGAGTCTGGAGTGGCGGTGCGCCGCGGGCCGCGTGGTATCGTCTGCGCCGTGAGTCCACTCCGTCGCAGACGAGCTTCGCGGCCATGACGCGGCGCGTCATCGACCACCCCGTCCTCGGGCCGGCTGCTCGACGCTCCCGCGTCACGATACTGTTCGCCGGCGAACCGGTCGAGGCGTTCGCCGGCGAGCCCGTCGCGGCGGCGCTTCTCGCCGCGGGCGTCCGCGTCTTTCGCACCACGAGCAAGCGTCGTGAGCCGCGGCAGCTCTTCTGCGGGATCGGCCGGTGCACCGACTGCGTGATGATCGTCGACGGTCAGCCCAACGTGCGCACCTGCGTGACGGCGGTGCGTGAGGGCATGCGGGTCGAGGTACAGCACGGCCGCGGTGTGTGGGAACGGGGGCGCGGCGAGGCGGCTTTGAGCGGGTCCAGCCGGCTGCGGACCGGTAGCCGTGCGGCGGACTCCCGGGAAGGGACGGCGGGTGGAACGGCAAGGCCGGCGGCCCGTGCAGAGAGGGCCACGGACGGTCCGGAGGAGTCTGCGTGAGGAGCGTCGACGTCGCCGTGGTCGGGGCAGGCCCTGCCGGGCTGTGCGCCGCCACCGAGGCGGCGCGCCACGGCTGTGAGGTGGCCTTGCTCGACGAGAACGCCGCCGCCGGCGGCCAGCTCTTCAAGCAGATCCACAAGTTCTTCGGCTCGCGCGCCCACGGGGCGGGCCGGCGGGGGATCGACATCGGGGCCGAGCTGCTCGACGAAGTCGCAGACCTCGGCGTCCACGTCTGCCTCGAGGCGCCGGTCTGGGGCCTCTACGAGGGGAAGACGCTCGCGGTCGCGACGAGCGACCGTTCGTGGAAGCTCGGCTTCACGGCGATCGTCCTCGCTACCGGGGCCACCGAGAACGGCCTCGCCTTCCCCGGATGGACGCTTCCCGGGGTGATGGGCGCGGGCTGTGTGCAGACGATGGTCAACGTGCACCGCGTCCTGCCCGGCGAACGGGTCCTGATGGTGGGCTCGGGCAACGTCGGCCTCATCGTCGCCTATCAACTGCTCCAGGCGGGCGCCGAGGTCGCCGCCGTCGTCGACGTCCTGCCCTGCGTCGGCGGCTATCCCGTTCACGCCGCGAAAGTGGCCCGCGCCGGCGTTCCGATCCTCACGGGCCATACCGTCAAGGAGGTCCGCGGCGACGGCTGCGTCGAAGAGGCGACGGTCTGGGCGCTCGGCGGGGATGGGCGTGGGATGCCGGGCAGCGAGCGGGCTTTCGCCGTCGACACGGTCGCCATCGCCGTCGGCCTGACGCCGATGACGGAGCTGGCCTGGCTCGCCGGCTGCGCGATGCTCTACGTCCCCGAGCTCGGCGGACACGTGCCGCTGCATGACGGCAGGATGGCGACGAGCGTGCCGGGCGTGTTCGTCGCCGGCGACGCCTCGGGTGTCGAAGAGGCCTCCAGCGCCATGGAAGAAGGACGCCTTGCGGGGATATGGGCGGCGGTGGCCGCCGGCAGGGCAGAGGAAGAGGCGGCGGCAGCCGCGGCGGAGCCGCACGCCGCCGCCCTCGAAGCCCTGCGCAGCGGCCCGTATGGCGCCCGCGTGCAGCGTGGCAAGGAGGCGCTCACGGGGGGCGCCGCGGCGGCGCAGGCGCAGATCCTCGGCGGGGGAGGCGTGTGATGCCGTCGCCCTCGGACCGCGCGCCGTCGTCGCCGGAACGCATGCCGTCGCCGCCGGGACGTGCGCCGTCCCCGGATCGCGCCGAGGATGGGCCCCGGGCGCGAGGCTGCGAGGAGCGCGGCTTCTTCACGCTCGAGGAGGTGCTCGGCTTGCCCGGGTGCCCGGGGATCGACGACCTGCGCGGCCGTCGGCTCGCGGTCGTCGAGTGCGGGCACGCCATCCCTTGCGACCCGTGCCAATGGGCCTGTCCCACCGGCGCGATCACGATCGGCGACGACATCACGGCTCTCCCCGTGCTCGACCCTGCCCGCTGCGACGGGTGCGGGACGTGCCAACCCGTCTGCCCGGGCCTCGCGATCTTCCTCGTCGACATGCGGCGGGACGACGGCCGCGCCGAGGTCTGGCTGCCGCACGAGTTCTTGCCTGTCCCGCAGAAGGGCGAGACGGTATTGGTGCGCGACCGCGCCGGCACCGTCGTCGGCGAGGGCGAGGTGCGTCGCGTGCGGCGCGGCGCGCGTCTCGACCGGACGACGATCGTGCACGTACTGGTACCGGAGGAGCTGGCCATGGTGGCGCGCGCGATCGAGGCGCCGCGGTGAGCGCCCGGGGCCCACACAGCCGGCGGCTGCCGGCCGATCGCGGCGCCGCCGCGTCGCGCTGCGACGAGGCTCACGCTGCCGCGACGCCGTCCGAGTGCGAGACCTTCGGCCGCGACGCGGCGGCGGCCCGCTCCGACGCTTCCGGCGGCACGGGGCCGGGCGGCGCCGACGACCTTCTGATCTGCCGCTGCGAGGAGGTCTCGCGCGCCGAGATCCTCGCGGCGATCGACGAGGGCGTCACCACGGTGGGTGGGCTGCGTCGGCGCCTGCGCATCGGCATGGGGCTGTGCCAGGGGCGCACGTGCCGCCGGCTGCTCGCCGACGTGCTGGCCGAGCGTCTCGGCGAGCAGCCGGGCGACGTGCGCCCCGGCACCTTCCGTCCGCCGGTCCGCCCGGTGAGCCTGCGCGCCATGGCCGACGAGGGCGAGGCGCCCCTCGCGCCGGCGCCCGGCGGACGCACGGGCAGGTGAGGGCGGGACGCCGCCCGCGCGCGGTCTGGGGCGCGTGGTCCGGCGTGGGCGGTCCGCCTGGCTCGTGCCTGCCCTCGCCGCCCACCAGGCGGATTGCGCGTGTCCCGGCAATCCGCTAGGCTCTTCGGCCTGTGGGGCCCTCCGGGCCCCCTTCATTGACGGGTACCGTGCGCAGATACCGCAACTGGATCATCCTCGCCGTCGTCGCCGCCCTTGTGGTGGTCTCGGTCTTCTTCATCTATCCGCCGGGCGAGAAGACGAAGCTCGGTCTGGACCTTCAGGGAGGGGTCGAGGTCGTCTATCGTGCGACGACCGCCGACGGCAAGGCGCCGTCGCAGGAGCAGCTCGACCAGACGATCGCGATCATCGACCGCCGCATCAACCAGTACGGGGTCGCCGAGTCGCAAGTGCAGCAGCAGGGTACCGACCAGATCGCTGTGGCCCTGCCCGGCATCGCCGACCCCGACCAGGCCCTCGCCGTCATCGGCAAGACGGCGCAACTCGAGTTCTTCGAGGACTACGACGACGTCCGTCTTGTGGCCGGTGCGCCGTCGCGGGAGGCGGCCCTCAAGCAGGCGGCCCGGGTCGGCGTGCCGAAGGCCGACATCGAGAAGCTGCGCGCCGGCGCCGACAACACGAAGCGCTACGCGCTCGTCGTCGCTCCGCCGGGGACGCTCGGCAACGACGCCGATCTGTGGTTCCTGTACAAGCGGCCTCCGGCGATGACCGGCGACGCCATCGAGAGCGCGAAGCAGAGCTTCGACCAGAACGGCCGTCCTAACGTCGAGTTCACGCTCACCGATGAGGGCGCCAAGCTCTTCCAGAAGATCACCGCCAAGCTCTACGACGAGGGTCTGTTCCAAGGCGAGGCGCAGACGTTCGCCATCGTCCTCGACAACGTCATGGCCTCCGACCCCCGCATCGACTACACCGATCCCGAGCTGGCCGACGGCATCGCCGGGGGCCAGGCCGAGATCACCGGCGATTTCACCGTCCAGGAGGCGAAGGATCTCGCCCTGGTGCTCAACACCGGCGCCCTGCCCGTCACTCTCGAGGCGGCCTACCAGCAACAGGTCTCCGCCACGCTCGGCAAGGACTCTCTGCGCGCCGCGCTCATCGCCGGCCTCGCCGGCCTCGGGCTCGTGCTCGTCTTCATGCTCGTCTTCTACCGCTTCCTCGGCCTCGTCGCCGATATCGCGCTGGTCGTCTACGGGATCTACCTGTGGGGGCTCTACTGCGCCATCCCCGTCACCCTCACCCTGCCCGGCATCGCCGGCGCCATCCTGACGATCGGGATGGCGGCCGACGCGAACGTGGTCGTGTTCGAACGCATCAAGGAGGAGGTGCGCCGCGGCAAGACGGTCCGCTCGGCGGTCAACTCCGGGTTCGCGCGCGGCTTTCTGACGATTCTCGACGCTAACATCCTGACGATGCTCACCGCTGGGGTCCTGTTCGTGTTCGCGACGCAACAGGTCAAGGGCTTCGCCTTGACGCTCATCATCGGGACGATTGTCAGCATGTTCACCGCCGTCCTCGCCATCCAGGCCTTGCTCGGGGTCCTCAGCGAGTTCAGGTTCTTCCGCAACCCGGCGTTCATGGGCCTCACGTCGGCCCAGATTGCCACGGGCGCGGGCGACGAAGACGAGACGCCTCCCGCTGCCCGGCGCGGGCGTCCGCCGGCCGCCCCAGAGGCCGCCGCAGAGACCGCCGGCGCAAGAGCGCCGGCGGCCCCGGCGCGGCGGCCTTCGACGGCGAAGAAGAAGCGCAAGCGGCGCTAGCGACCAAGGGGTCGACGGAGGCCACATGAGCTTTCTGCGCAAGATCTACTCGTTCGACTTCATGGGCCACCGGCCGTGGTACTTCGTGCTGTCGGGGATCGTCATCGGCGCCGGGTTGGTCAGTCTCTTCGTCCGTGGCGGAGGTAATCCCGTGCACGGGCTCAACTACGGTCTCGAGTTCAAGGAAGGGACGCGCATCGAAGTCGCCTTCGACCAGCCCGTCTCGCTCGCCGACGTGCGCGCGGTGCTTGCGGAGGCCGGTCACGAGGACGCCCAGATCCAAGAGTCGTCCGCGGTCGGAGGGACGAGCCTCCCAGGCTTCACGATCCAGGTAGAGACGCTCAGCCCCGGGCAGCAGGCTCGCCTGAGGGACGAACTCGACAAGGCGTTCACGATCGCGACCGAGGATGGCAGCAGGGTCTATGCCGTGCGGACCGTAGGGCCTACCTTCGGTAGCGAGGTAGTGACCTCGTCTTACGAAGCCGCGCTACTGGCGCTGCTCCTCATCGTCGCCTACGTGACCATCCGCTTCGACTGGAAGTTCGCCGTCGGCGCCCTGTCGGCCGAGCTTCACGACCTGCTCGTCATGATCGGCGTGTACTCGCTGTCGGGACGCGAGGTCACGACGGCGACCGTCGCTGCCGTGCTCACGATCCTCGGTTACTCACTCTATGACTCGGTCATCATCTCGGACCGGATCCGCGAGAACTCGAAGAAGCTCGCGCGCATGTCGTACGCGGCTTTGGTCAACCGCTCGCTCTCCGAAACGCTCACGCGCTCGCTCATCACCTCGTTCACGACGCTGCTGCCGGTCCTGTGTCTCCTCTTCTTCGGCGGAACGACGCTCACCGACTTCGCGTTCGCTCTCACGGTCGGCATCATCTCCGGCGCCTACTCGACGATCTTCATCTCGTCGCCGATCGTGACGAGTCTGAAGGAGCGGGAGCCCCAGTACCGTCGGCTCATGGCGCGCGCCGACCAGGAGGCGTGAGCGCACGGTCGACCCTCGATGCCGGGTCGAGGCTCCTGCCCATAGAACGAGGACGTTCGAGTACGGCTTGAGGGCGAGTGACGTTCCCGGAGAAGGTCAGCGGCAAGACTCCCGAACCTCCCGGCACAGCCGTTTACATGAGTGACGGACGGGCGTAGGGTCCCGTTGGTCCCGGGGGACGGGTACCGGTTCCGGTGGACAGGCGCCATCTGGTGGGGGGAGACGGCGTGGGACGGGCGCGTGGTGATGTGGAAGGGGTCAGCAGTCCGCGCGCGACTCTGAGGCTTGAGCCGTCAGAGGTGACCGGTCGCGCGCGGGACCTGCCGGTCCTGTGTCTCAAGGGCGAACTCGACATCGACGCGGTCCCCGAGGTCGACCGCTTCCTGCGCCGTCGTCTCGGACCGCTCTATCAGCGTCACACGCTGGTGATCGACCTCGGTGACGTCACCCTCGTGGACTCGAGCTTCATCGGCTTCGTCGTGCACCTGCTCGGGGAAGAACGTCGCGGGCATAGCGAACTCGTGTTGGCGCATCCGGTCGGTCGAGTGCGCAGCCATCTCTGTATGGTCGGACTGCCGAACCTTGTGCCGATGTACGAGTCGCTCGACGATGCCCTGCGCGCCGTGCGGGAGGCTTCGGCGCCGCTGATCCCACCGGCTTTCGGCTTGGCCGGCTGAGCTCCGTCGCCGGCCCACCGAGGCCGACGCACACTCAGCAGGCCCGACGAGCGCCGGCGACGTTCGCGTCGCCGACTTGGCGCGCAGCCGTCACCCGCGCCTGGAAGGCGCGCATTCGACACGCGTCACAGCAGTACTTCTTGGCCGGGTTCGTCGTCGTGAACTCGCGGCCGCAGCCGTCGAAGGCGCAAGTGCGCACGATATCTTCCCGGGGCGCGGTCTTACGCGCTTCCTGCTGGTATGCGTCCTGCCAGGAGCCGGTGTGCAACGCGCACACGGTCGACGGGTTGTAGGCCGACAAGCGCGTCCCGCACCCCTCGACGGCGCAGACACGTCCGGCCCCGTATGTCTTCGCCTTGAGCATGCCGTACGATGAGCGACAGATCTTGCGTCCCCTGATGCCGGTCGTGCCTCGGGATTCCATCGCCGCGTCACGCCCCCTCGGCCGCCACGCTTCGGGGCGGCCGGCCTCGTCGGTCCGCGACGGCGCCGTTCAGGCGCCGGCCGCCTTCATGGCTTCGTCCCGCGTCGCGTAGATACCGAAGATGCGGTCGAGGCCGGTGATCTCGAAGATGCGGATGATGTTCTCGTCGGTGCACACGATGTCGAGGTTTCCGTTTCGTGGCCGCACGCGCTTTGCCCCACTCACGAGGACCCCAAGAGCAGTGGAATCGATGAACGACACCTGCGTGAGGTCGACGATCACGCGCTGGGCGCCGTTCTCGATGCCGTTGAGCAGCACCTCCTTGAACTGGGGTGCAGAGTAGATGTCGATCTCGCTCTCGAGGACGATCACGCCGATGTCGTCGGCGGGCCTCTCGAGATCGACACGGAACTGCGGACGTTCCTCCATGGGCGCCTCCACCATGTCGAGAAGGGACGCCGGAACCGACACCCCCCAGTCCTGCAACGCACGGCAAGGATACTTTCCGGGCGCGAGGCAGGCTAAACCACGGTCGCGCCCGGTGCGGCCTTGGAGTGCGGCGTGGCCGTCGACTCGCGGCGCGGCGAGCCGCCGAAGAAGACGGAGATGAAGAGGTGACGAGGCGAGGTGGTGGAGGTAAGGGGATTCGAACCCCTGACCTTTTGGCTGCCAGCCAAACGCTCTCCCAGCTGAGCTATACCCCCACCGCACGTGCGCCGGCGGCGCCGGCGGAGTGGCAAGTATAGCAACGCCTCCGGACGGCGGCAACGCGGGACGGGGCGGCGACGCAGGGGCGGGCGGGCCCGCCCGCCCCGCCCGCCCCTGCGTCGCCGCCCGACGCCCTAGAATGGCGGCATGGTCGCGTTCCTCTCAGCGAGACGACGAGCCCGCTGGGGTCCCGTCGTGCGCGTCGTGCTGCCCATCGCACTGCTCGTCGTGGTCGTCGTGGCGAGCGTGTCCCTTCTCTTGTCCGTCTCCTTCCGGGTGCCGACCGGGTCGGTGGACTTCCGCCTGCGACCCGCATGGCCGGGCGGCCGCCTCGTCCTTCCGCTCGGTCCGGCGGGGGCGCTCTCGCTGCGGACGTTCCGCGCGCCGCTCGATGTCATCGTCGAGTACCGGGTGTCCGGCGACGTCGCCTCCATCGCCGAGGCCGAGGACGTCGTCCAGGGGCTCGGCCGGATCGAGCAGAGCGCCCGCGCCGCCTTCACCCGCTTCCTCTGGGGCAGGCTCATCCCCCTCGCTGTGCTCGGCGCCGCCGGCGGGGCGCTGGTCGCGCTCGCCGTTCCGCGGCGGCGCCCGCGTCTGCGCGGCTGGAGAGGTGCGGCGGTCGGCGTCGTCGCCGGTCTCATCGTGACGGTGGTCGCCGGCGGGACGGTGGCCGGCGTCGCGCTGGCGACGGTCGACGAGACGCCGGCCGTCCAGTACAGCGGCCTGGCGCGTCATGTGCCGCGCCTGTTGCCGCTCGTCCGTCAGCTCGAGAGCGCCGACGGCGGCGGCATGTCGCGTCTGCAGGCGTACGTCGACGGCCTTGAGACGGTGGCCAGGCAGATCGCCGGCCGGAACGCGCGCCCGGCGCGCGAGATCGTCACGCGGTTGCTGGTGGCGAGCGACATCCATATGAACGCCTACGGCATCCGGCTCGCCTCGCGGCTGGCCGCCGGTGAGGGGACGCCGGTCGACGCCGTGGTCCTCGCCGGCGACATGACGAACTTCGGCAGCCGGTACGAGGCGCGGTACTTCGTCGAGAGGTTCGACCCCGCCGGCGCCCCGGTGTTCATGGTCGGCGGCAACCATGAGGACCGGGCGGCGATGGCGGCGTTCGCGGGGGCCGGCTACACGGTGCTCGCCGACGACCTCGTGGCCGTGGACGGGGTGCGCATCTACGGCCGCAGCGACCCGCTCGCCGACGACCCGGCGGTCGACTCCGACGTCGCCGCCCTCGCCCGGCAGTCGGCGAGCCTCGCGGCGGCGGTCCGGGCGCTGCCCGAGCCCCCCGACGTTCTCGCCGTACACGACGGACGGCAGGCGGCCGACGTGGCCGCCTGGGCGGTGGAGGACGACGTCCCTCTGACGGTCGTCTACGGCAACTCGCACGTCCCGTCGATCCGCCGCGACGGCCCGGTCGTGCTGATCGACGCCGGCACGGGCGGTGCCTCGGGCTACGAACAGATCGGCGCCCGCCGCGGCGATTGGTACACCTTCGTCCTTCTGGACTTCGCGCCCGCTGCCGACGGCGCTCTCGTCGCCGTGACGACGCTCGCCTATTCACTCGACGGGCGTTCGCGCGTCGAGTACCTGCCGATGGCGGAGTAAGGGACTTGCCGGTGGCGGAGTAAGGGACTTGCCGGTGGCGGAGTAAGGGCCGCCGCCTGCGGATGTCGGAGTCGGAGCGGTCGACCTGCCGGTGACCGAGGTGGGGGCGGCCGCGGGGCGGCGGGCGGCTCATGCCTGGGCGGTGACGTATACTGCCCAGCGGCGAGCCGCCCGCGGCGCGGCCGCCCCCACCCGTACTCGCAGAGAGGACCCGATGGACCGTCGTTACGACCCGCGCGAGATCGAGGCCAAGTGGCAGCGCATCTGGAAGGAGCGCGACGCCTATCGCACGCCGGACGAGTCCGACAGGCCCAAGTTCTACTGCCTCGACTTCTTCCCGTACCCGTCCGGGGACGGGCTCTCCGTCGGGCACTGTCGCAACTACGTGCCGACCGACGTCGTGGCGCGCTTCTACCGCATGCGAGGCCACAACGTCCTCCATCCGATGGGCTGGGACGCGTTCGGCCTGCCGGCCGAGAACTACGCCCTCAAGATGGGGGTCCACCCCCGGGAGACGACGGCGCGCAACATCGCGACCTACCGTCGCCAGATGGACATGATCGGCCTCTCGTTCGACTGGTCGCGCGAGATCACGAGCAGCCAGCCGGACTACTACCGCTGGACCCAGTGGTTCTTCCTCCTCATGCACGAGCGCGGGCTCGCCTACCGCGGGACCGGCCAGCAGTGGTGGTGTCCGAGCTGCAGGACCATCCTCGCCAACGAGCAGGTCGAGCAGGGACGCTGCTGGCGGTGCGGTACCGAGGTGACGAAGAGAGACCTCGAGCAGTGGTACTTCCGCATCACCGACTACGCCCAGCGCCTTCTCGACGACCTGGCGACGATCGACTGGCCCGAGCAGATCAAGCTGATGCAGACGAACTGGATCGGGCGCAGCGAGGGCGCCGAAGTCGACTTCGGGCTGCCTGGTCGTGACGAGCCCCTGACGGTGTTCACGACGCGGCCCGACACGCTCTTCGGCGCCACCTACATGGTGCTCGCCCCCGAGCACCCCCTCGTCGACGAGCTCACGACCGCGGAGCGGCGCGACGCCGTGCGCGCCTATCAAGACGAGGCCCGGCGCCAGTCGGAGATCGAGCGTCTCTCGACCGAGAAGGAGAAGACCGGGGTCTTCACCGGCGCCTACGCCGTGAACCCGGTGAACGGAGAGAAGGTCCCGATCTGGATCGCCGACTACGTGCTGATGGGCTACGGCACCGGGGCGATCATGGCGGTGCCCGCCCACGACGAGCGCGACTTCCAGTTCGCCACCAGGTTCGGTCTGCCGATCGTCGAGGTGATCGCGCCGCCGTCGGGTCCGCAGGGCACCCTGACCGAGGCCTACGTCGGCGACGGGGTCATGGTCAACTCGGGGCGCTTCGACGGCCTGGCGGCGCCGGGCGAGGCCTTCGCGGCGATCGTCGACTGGCTCGCCGAGCGGGGCCTCGCCCGGCGCAAGGTGAACTACAAGCTGCGCGACTGGCTGATCAGCCGGCAGCGCTACTGGGGCGCGCCCATCCCCATCGTCCACTGCGACACGTGCGGGCCGGTCCCCGTGCCCGCCGACCAGCTCCCGGTGCTGCTGCCCGACCTCGAGGACTTCCACCCTACGGCTGACGGCCGCTCGCCCCTCGCGCGCAGTGAGGAGTTCGTCCATACGACCTGCCCGCGATGCGGCGGCCCAGGGCGGCGTGAGACCGACACGATGGACACGTTCGTATGCTCGTCGTGGTATCACTTCCGCTTCACCTCGCCGCGCCTCGATTCGGCGGCGTTCGACCGCGAGAAGGTCAAGTACTGGCTGCCGGTCGACCTGTACGTCGGCGGCGCCGAGCACGCCGTGATGCACCTCCTCTACGCCCGCTTCTTCTGCAAGGTGCTCCAGGACGCCGGCTACGTCGACTTCGGCGAACCCTATGTGCGGCTTCGCAACCAGGGCATGATCCAGGCCGAGGACGGCCAGAAGATGAGCAAGTCGAAGGGCAACGTCGTGACCCCCGACAGCGTGGTCGAGAAGTACGGCGCCGACAGCCTGCGCGTGTACGAGCTCTTCATCGCCCCCTTCGAGCAGAGCGTCGCCTGGAGCGACCGCGGCGTGCAGGGCTGCTCGCGGTTCCTGGGACGCTACTGGAACTTCGCCTGCGAGCTGGCCGAAGCGGAGGACGGGGGCGCGGCGGCGGCGGAGGCGGGGGGCGCGGCGGCGGGCGCGGCCGAGGCCGCGCGGGGCCGCGCCCTCGTCCGCAGCCTGCACAAGACCATCCGCAAGGTGACGCGTGACATCGAGTCCTTCCGCTTCAACACCGCGGTCTCAGCCCTGATGGAGCTGCAGAACGAGGCCCTCGACGTGTGGGCGGACGCCCGTGGCGCCCTGACCGTCGCCCAGTGGCGCGAGCTGCTCGCCACGTTCACGCTCCTGCTGGCGCCCATGGCGCCGCACGTCGCCGAAGAGGTGCATGAGCGCCTCGGCGGTAAGGAGTCTGTCCTCGAGGCTCCATGGCCCTCGTGGGACGACGAGCTCGCCGCCGACGAAGTCGTCACCGTCGTCGTCCAGGTGAACGGCAAGCTGCGCGACCGGCTCCAGGTCGCGGTCGACGCCGACAGGGACGACGTCATCGCCGCCGCCCGCGCGGCGGCGAACACGCGACGCTTCCTCGACGGCAAGCGCGTGGTCAAGGAGATCTACGTCCCCGGCAAGCTGGTCAACTTCGTGGCGCGATAGGGGAGCCACCACGCGTCCGGGTCCATCGCCAGGGCGCTCAGGCGGCTCGGCCGGGGTCGGCGCCCTGCTCGTGGTTTCAATGGGTTCGCGGGCGAGCGGGGAGGCGACCGTGGGGGATCGCGCAGGAGACAGCGCCCTTCGTGTACCGGGACCCACCCGGGGACTGGGACCCACCCGGAGTCGACCCGCGTGATGTGACTCGCCTCAGCGGCCCAAGCGGCGCGCCGTGGTGATCGTCTGCCCCGTTCGGGCCCCGGCGGGCACGCTTCGCTCAGCGAACGCCGGACCGGCGAAACAGCGCCGGCAGCGTCACCAGCTCATAGCCGCGGGCGCGCAGCCCGGCGATGATCCTCGGCAGAGCGGTGGCGGTCTGAGGCCGGAGGTGAAGGACGACGATCGAACCGGAACGTGTCTGGGAGAGCACTCGCTCGGCGATCGTCGAGGCGCCCGGGTCGGTGTAGTCGGCGGGGTCGACGTTCCACAGGATGACGCGGGCGAAGCCCAAAGAACCTGCCACCCGGAGGGTCGTGGTGTCGTAGCTGCCGTACGGCGGGCGGAAGTAGGGCACCGGCGTCGCGTGGGCCACGCGCCACCAGGCGACGACGTCGCTTCTGAGCTGGTGGCGGATCCGGGCCGATCCTGCGGTCGTCGTGAGGATGTGTGACCACGTGTGCGAGCCGACGGCGTTGCCCCAGGCCACGGTGCGGCGCGCGAGGGTGGGAGAGCTGTCCACATACTTGCCGTTGACGAAGAAGGTGGCGCGCACATGGTGAGCATGCAGGACGGCGAGGACCTTCGCCCAGCCCGCCTTGTCGTACCCGTCGTCGAAGGTCAGGGCGACGCGCCGGCCGGAACGGGGCACGCGACGCCAGACTGCAGCCTGCACGGGCCGGAAATCGCGAAAAGCGCGCGCGCCGGTCAGACGAGTGTTCCCGGCGGCGTCTACCAGGCGCAGCCGCACGCGGTAGAGGCCTGGGAGCAACGGTCGCCCCTTCGTATTCGTGGCGGGCAGCGAAAGTGAACGGCTGCCGGACGGAAAGGTGCCGGCTCGGCGCGCGATGACGCGGTGGCCATAGGCGTCAGAGAGCCGGCAGGTGACGTGGATCCGGTCGGTGCCGTCCGATAACTTGAAGCTCAGGCGCACGCTGCGCGAACGGCGTAGCACATGGGGGCTGAGTCCCAGCCAGGCGAAGCGTGGGGCTCGCGTATCGATGAGCACCATCACGGTGCGAGGGGTCTCCACGTTGCCAGCCGCATCGACTGAGCGGTAGAGGACGGGATGGTCCCCGTCGCCGGAGTGGTCGGCCGGGGCCGGGACAAGGACGGAGGCACAGGGAATCCAGGTCGTACCGCCGTCGGTGGAGCAGACGGTAGAGGCCACGCCGGAGTCGACGTCGGTGGCTGAGAAGGTGACGGTCACCGCCTGCCGCTGCCAGTTCGGAGGCGCGTCTGCCGTGGTGGTCGGGGGAGTGGTGTCGATCCACAGCTCGTAGGTCGCGGTCTCGCCCCAGACCCCGAGGCAGTTCTCGGCACAGACGTGGAAGTACCAGACTCCGTCGGCCAGGTCGGTGTAAGAGACGCTGATGGCGATGCCCTGGTTCACCTTGGTGGGCTCGGTGTCGGGCTGCCGGTCGAGCACGTACGCATAGCCGACGATGCCGGAGGGATCGGCAGCCGACCACTCGAGGATGGGCGAGGCGTTCGCATACCACGCGCGCTGTAGCGGATGAGTGGGGGAGCTCAAGGTAGTGATCGCCGGGCCGGCGGGCAAGCGGTCGTCGGGCGCGGTGTCGGCGGCGCAGGGCGAGGGGGTCGAAAGGATCAGCCAACACGTCAGCGCCGTCGCGCAGCCCAAGGCGGCAGCGTGGCCTCTGCCGAGTCGTCTCATCGCTTGCCCCCTCGCCGCAGTCCCGACCTCTGGGCGACCGGTACACCGGCCGGGTTGCTGCTCTTGAATGTACCACTCCCGTCATGATCCCTCCAGGTCGGCACCGAACGGGCTCGACGCGGACTCCGGGCTGGAGCGCTGGATCCGGATCCCGGCGCCTCTCATCCGCCGCGTCCGCGAGCTCGCGCTCTCATGGCGTACGACCGTCATGAGCATGGAGTGTCGCGGCGCAAGCGGAAGTCGCTGCGCACGGAGGATCCTTCGAAGGAGGCCGGCCACATCGCCCCCTGGGTCGCCCGAGTGGCTCCTGGCCGGCTATGCCCGCCTTGCCCTCGGCTTGACTCGCTTGCAGAACCGCGGGGTTGTGCCGATCGACGCACTACCCAGGGGAGTGCTGAGTCGACTGGGATGTGGGCGAACTGGGTATCCGCGAAGAACGCGAGCCGCAGAGGCCAGGGCCGCGGCATCAGGGACGCGGTCTCGATCAGCGAGCGCCCAGCGGAGGCCGAGGGCCGCGCCGTCCCCGGCCACTGGGAGGGCGACCTCTTGGCCGGCTGGGGCGAACACGCACATCGCCACCCTGGTCGAGCGTCAGACACGCTTCCTCATCCTCGTCAAGGTGGAGGGCAAGGACACCGAGACGGTGGTCGCCGCGCTCGCGGCGCAGGTGCGGACGCTCTCGGCGCAACTGCGCCAGCCTCACCTGGGACCGTGGCAGGGAACTCGCCGCGCACAAGCGCTTCAGCGTCGCCACGGACGTCGTCGTCTCCTTCTGCGACCCGCAGGCGCCCTGGCAGCGGGGCTCATGCGAGAACACGAACGGCCTCTTGCGACAGTACTTCCCCCAGAAGACGGATCTGTCGGTCTACACGCGAGCCGACCTCGATGCCGTCGCTGCCCGCCTCAACGGCAGGCCGCGCAAGACGCTTGCCTTCGAGACTCCGGCTGATAGGTTTGCAGCCGCTGTTGCATCGACCACTTGAACTCACCACTCCTTGACTGACCAATCGGCAATCTCGAATGGCGAGTCCTGGTTCTTGGCCTGTCCGACGAGCAGAGTCTTCAGGTCTGCGTCGTGGTCGTAGTCGAAGCTGATGAAGACACGAGTCTTCGCCACAGGAGTCCCTCCCTAGTCGCGGCTGTCCTGGACCTGGTAGACGCTCAGCACCTTATCTCCGTAGTGGTTGGTCGCCTTCACCGTGATCTTGCCGATCGGCGGCGGGTCGATCAGGCGGCTCGCGCTGCTGAAGAGTCTTGTAGGACTCTTCGGCGCCGGTGAAACAGGCATGATGACGAAGAAGCTCTCCTCGTTGCAGTCGGCGTCGGTGAACCGGCAGGCGATCTTGTCGGTGGTGTTGCTGCGGATCTCGCCGGTGGTGAGGT
>JAKPOQ010000093.1 GCA_029547745.1 Actinomycetes bacterium | reverse complement strand
GTCGGCCAGCCCCAGCAGCGCGCGCCCGTGTCCCTCAGTCAAGACACCACCCTCGATCATGCGCTGCACGTCGTCGGGGAGCTCGAGAAGGCGCAGCGTGTTGGTCACGGCCACCCGGCTGCGCCCCACGAGCTCCCCGATACGCTCGTGCGTGAGTCCGAACTCGTCGACCAGCGCCGCGTAGGCCTGAGCCTCCTCGATGGCGTTCAGGTCCTCGCGGGCGACGTTCTCGGCCAAGGCGATCTCGAGGGCGGCCGCCTCGTCGGTCGGGCGCACGAGGGCGGGCACGGTCTCGAGACCAGCGAGACGCGCGGCGCGCAGGCGACGCTCCCCGGCGACGAGCTCGTAGCGAGGCCCTTCGGGGGCGGCGCCCGTGCCCTCTAGCGCACCGCCTGCCGGCGCGCGCCCGCCGACAGGCGAAGCCACGGCGTCGGCGCCGGGAAGCGGGCGGACGACGACGGGCTGCACGATGCCGAGCGCCTTGATCGAGGCGGCGAGTTCGGCGAGCTCGTCGGCGGCGAACACTCGCCGCGGCTGCCGCGGATTGACCACGATCGCGTCGAGCGGCAGGTCACGCAGGCGGCCCTCACCCGGCGTCGCGCCGCCCCGGGCGAGGGCCGCCGAGCCCTCCCCGATCAGAGCGCCGAGACCGCGCCCCAGGGCGCGCTTCTTGCCGGGGGACGGCGTCGTATCAGCCACGGGACACGACCTCCTTGGCCAGGTCGAAGTAGGCGTCGCTGCCCGCACAACCGGCGTCGTACCGCGAGATCGGCAGCCCATGGCTGGGGGCCTCGGCAAGACGGACGTTGCGCGGGACGACGACGTCGAACACGTAGGTCGGAAGGTGCTGCCTCACCTCAGCCGCGACCTCGCGGGAGATACGCGTGCGCGCGTCGAGCATCGTCACGAGGACGCCGAGGACCCGCAGGTCGGGGTTCAACCGCTCGCGCACCAGCGTGATCGTGTCCAGGAGCTGGGCCAGCCCTTCGAGAGCGTAGTACTCGGCCTGCACCGGGATGAGGACCTCGCGGGCGGCGACGAGCGCGTTCACAGTCAGGACGCCGAGCGACGGGGGACAGTCGATGAACACGAAGTCGTACGCCGCGAGCCGCCCGTCGAGCGCCTGCGCGAGCACTTGGTCGCCGCCGTCGATCCCGGCGAGTTCAGCGACCGCGCCGGCAAGGTCGGCGCAGGCCGGGACAAGGTCGAGCCCCTGCACCACGGTCGGCACGGCGACCTCACCGATCCCCGCCTCGCCGGCCAGGACGCCGTACGTCGTGCATCGCG
>JAKPOQ010000092.1 GCA_029547745.1 Actinomycetes bacterium | reverse complement strand
TTGCCGACCGGCTTGAGGCGGAACTGGCTGTAGAAGCTCGCCACGCCGTACACGCGCGAGAAGGGCAGCTTCATCTCGGCGGCGATCTCCTCGAGCGCCCGGCGCGGCAGGTAGCCGTACGTCTCCTGGGTGGTGTGGAAGGCCTCGATGAGGCCGGCGCCCTCGCGGATGCGGGCGATGACGCCGTCGAAGAGCTTCATGTCGATCTCCGGCTGCATCGCCTGCATCGCGGCCCGCTCGGCCTCGACGTCGAAGGGCAGCTCCTCGAACTCGGGGCAATAGTCGATCTCGATGCAGTCGACGGGGCAGGTACGCTCGCACAGCGTGCAGGCGTAGCAGCGGTAGCCGCCGTCCCTGTCCTTGACGAGGTCGAAGAGCCCGACGCCCTTCGTCTTGTCGAGGAGCTCGCGCTTCTCGAAGTCGATCCCCTTGAGGACCTCGTAGAGGGCGGAGCCCTTGGGCTCGGTCCGCCCTTTGCCGTTGCCGCCGTTCCTCGCCATGGCCGTCACCTCAGTCCTCGCGCAGGTTGAGGTAGCGGCGTTCGACCTTCGCCCGCTTCTTCGACCTGGCAGCCTTCTGGAGCACGGCGAACGCCTGCTCGATGTTGTCGGGGAAGATGTCGCGCCCGCCGAGCCCGTAGATGAACGGGAGGACCTGGGGGCGCGGGTCGCAGTCGTAGAGCGCCGACCGGACCTCGAGGAAGACGGGGCCGCCCTGGGCGCCGAACGAGTCGGCGCGGTCGAGCACGCCGACGACCTTCGCGTGCTGCAGCGCCTCGGCGTAGGCCCGGTGCGGGAACGGCCGGAAGGCCCTGACCCGCACCATCCCGGCCTTGACGCCCTTGGCGCGCAGCTTGTCGACGACGAGCCGCGTCGTGCCGGCCGTGGAGCCGACGACGACGATCGCGATCTCGGCGTCGTCGATCATGTACGGGTCGAGCAGGCCGTACTGACGGCCCGAGATCGCGGCGTACTCGTCGGCGACGTCCTGGATGACCTTGAGGGCGCGGTCCATGGCCCGGTTCTGGGCCACCTTGTGCTCGAAGTAGAAGCCGTGCAGGCCGTCGAAGGGGCCGACGGTGACCGGGTGCCTGGTGTCGAGCAGCGGGTTGATGGGGCGATACGGCCCGATGAAGCTCTTGACCGCTTCGTCGGAGAGCATCTTCAAGGGCCCGATCGCCCCGCTGATCACGTAGCCGTCGTACATGTGCATCGCGGGGAGACGCACGTCCATGTGCTCGGCGATGCGCACCGCCTGGATGCAGTTGTCGTAGGCCTCCTGGTGGTTCTCGCCGTAGATCTGGATCCAGCCCGAGTCGCGGCCGCCCATGGTGTCCGAGTGGTCGCAGTGGATGTTGATGGGGCCGCTGAGGGCGCGGTTCACGGTGGTCATGACGATGGGCAGCCGGTAGCTCGCGGCGACGTACAGGACCTCCCACATGAGGGCGAAGCCCTGGGAGGAGGTCGCCGTCATCGTCCGCGCCCCGCCGGCTGCCGCCCCGATCACGGCGCTCATCGCCGAATGCTCGGACTCGACGGTGACGAACTCGCTGCTCACCTTGCCGTCGGCGACCATCTGGGCGAAGAGCTGGACGACCTCGGTCTGCGGCGTGATGGGGTAGGCGCAGACGACGTCCGGGTCGATCTGGCGCATCGCCTCGGCGACCGCCTCGTTGCCGGTGACGGCGACGGTGGTCTCGTCGAGCACGTTCTTGGCGTCGATGGTCGTCACCGTCTCACTCCTTCTCCTCGAGTCTCATGACGATGGCCCCGGCCGGGCACTCGTGGGCGCAGATGCCGCAGCCCTTGCAGTGCTCGAGGTCGACAGCGACCGCCTTGCCGTCCTCGACGATGATCGAGGCGTCCGGGCAGTAGAAGTAGCAGAGCATGCAGCCGTCGCACTTCTCGGGGTCGAGCTCAGGGACGAACGTGCGCCAGCCGCCGGTCTCGTTGTAGACGGAGTTGCCGGCCTCGGGGATGGTCGCGCCGGGCTCGTGACGCTCCGGTCCCCAGGACTCGATGTCGCTGACGTCCCACTTGGGCCGCGGCTTCCGGGCGCGCGTCTTGCGCGGCGCGGCCGGCTT
This sequence comes from Actinomycetes bacterium, assembly GCA_029547745.1. Taxonomy (GTDB): domain Bacteria; phylum Actinomycetota; class Thermoleophilia; order UBA2241; family UBA2241; genus UBA2241. The sequence continues at coordinate 160 of JAKPOQ010000092.1, read as the reverse complement.
CTTCGCCGCGGTCTTCTTCGGCGCGCTCATTCCGCCTGGACCTCCTCGTAGCTACGCATGAGGGCCTTGATGTTGCCCTCGACGACCTTGGGGGAGAACTTCTTGCTGAAGTCGGCGCGCAGGAACTCGACCACGTCCTCGATGGGGAACATGCCGGTGA
>JAKPOQ010000089.1 GCA_029547745.1 Actinomycetes bacterium | reverse complement strand
CGGCGAAGATCGGGATCAGGAACATGACCATGCCGATGAGCACGAGCAGGGCAAAGGTCCCGATCATGATCGGGTAGACCATGGCGCTCTTGACGGCGCGGCGGATGCTGTCCTCTTTCTCGAGCTGGGTGGCGAGGCGGTTGAGGACCTCGTCCAGGATGCCGCCGAGCTCGCCGGCGCGGACCATGCTCACGTAGAGCTTGTTGAACACGTTGGGGTGCTTCTCGAGCGCGTCCGAGAGGCTGATGCCGGCCTCGACGTCGTCCTTGATCTGGCCGATAACGGCGGCGAGCTTCTTGTTCTCGGTCTGCTCCTCGAGCACGTAGAGGCAGCGCAACATCGACAGACCGGAACTCACCATGGTCGCGAACTGGCGCGAGAAGACGGTGATGTCCTTCGGCTTGATGCGCGTCAGGGCCCCTCCGATGTCCATCTGGGCGAGCCCGGTCTTGACCTCGTTGAGGTCGAGGACGGTGAGGCCGCGGTTCCTCAGCGCAGCCGCCGCCGCGGCCTTGCTCTCGCCCTCGATCTCGCCCGTGGCGGAGGTGCCACGTTGGTCGAGCGCCTTGTAGGTGAAGTTGGCCATCGCTCAGCCCCCCGACTTCAGCGCCCGGATGCCGCGCCGGCCATCGCCGCGCGTGGCGGGCCGAGCAGTCGCTTGAGGTCTTCGGGCGTGCTCGAACGGCGCAGGGCGAGCTCGCGCGTGATCACGCCGCGCCGTTCGAGGTCGCTCAGCGCGGCGTCCATCGTCTGCATCCCGTACTGCGTGCCCGTCTGCATGACGGAGTAGATCTGGTGGGTCTTGCCCTCGCGGATGAGGTTGCGCACGGCGGGCGTCGGGAACAGCAGCTCGCAGGCGACGCAGCGGCCGCGGCCGTCGGCCGTCGGCAGGAGCTGCTGCGTGCAGACGCCCATGAGCGTCGTCGAAAGCTGCACCCGGATCTGGTCCTGCTGGTAGGGCGGGAACACGTCGATGATGCGGTCGATGGTCTGCGGCGCGTCCTGCGTGTGCAGGGTCGCGAACACGAGGTGCCCCGTCTCGGCCGCAGTCAGCGCCGTCGCCATCGTCTCGTTGTCGCGCATCTCACCGACGAGGATCACGTCCGGGTCCTGGCGCAGGACGCTCTTGAGGGCGCGGTTGAAGCTCTTCGTGTCGGAGCCCACCTCGCGCTGGTTGACCATGCACTTCTTGTGGCGGTGAAGGAACTCGATCGGGTCCTCGATCGTCATGATGTGCTCGTCGCGGCTCTCGTTGATCTCGTCGATCATGGCGGCCAGCGTGGTCGACTTGCCCGAGCCGGTCGGCCCCGTCACGATCACGAACCCGCGCGGCTTCTTCGTCAGGTCATGGAGCGAGTTCGGCAGCCCCAGCTCGTCGAGCTTCTTGATCTCGATAGGGATCAGACGGAAGGCGGCGCCAAGCGAGTTCCGCTGGAAGTAGGCGTTGACACGGAAGCGGGCGCGACCGGGGACCGAGTAGCTGAAGTCGATCTCCCACTCGTTCTCGAGGCGCTGCCGCTGCTCCTGGCTGAGGATCGAGTAGATGAGCTCACGGGTGTCGTTGGCGCTCAGGCGAGGGTAGTCGAGCCGCTCGAGAAGACCGTTGATGCGGATGATCGGCGGCGACCCCACCGTGAGGTGGAGGTCGCTCGCGTCTCGCTCGAGGACTTCCAGGAGGATGTCGACCAGGTCCATTGCCTACCTCGCTCTGGGAGTGATTGCCTCTGGCTGGTTACACGATGACACGGGCGATCTCCTCTATGGAGGTCAGGCCCTGGAGGACTTTGTCGATCCCGTCCTCGCGGAGGCTCTTCATGCCCTCCGCCTCGGCCACGCGCGAGATCTCGTCCGCGCTCTTGCGCTCCACGGTCAGCCGGCGCACCGCCTCGCTGACGACCATCACCTCGTACAGGCCGAGGCGGCCCTTGTAGCCGGTGCCGTTGCAGCGCGGACAGCCCTTGGCACGGTACAGGGTAACGTCGTCCCTGTCGAGCACCTCCGGCGGAAAGTCGTTCCTGCGCAGCATCTCGCGCGTGGCGACGTACGGTTCCCGGCAGTGCTTGCAGAGGCGACGGGCGAGGCGCTGGGCGAGGACGCAGTCCACGGCCGAGGCCGTGAGGAAGGGCTCGATCCCCATCTCGGTGAGGCGCGACAACGCGCCCGGCGCATCGTTGGTGTGCAGCGTCGAAAGGACGAGGTGACCGGTGAGCGCCGCCTCGACCGCGATCTGCGCCGTCTCGCGGTCGCGGATCTCGCCGATCATGACGATGTCGGGGTCGCTGCGCAGGATCGAGCGCAGGGCGCCGGCGAACGTGAGCCCTGCGCGGGTGTTCACCTGCACTTGGTTGATGCCCTGCAGACGGTACTCGACCGGGTCCTCGACGGTGATGATGTTCTTCTCCGTCGAGTTGAGGATGTTGAGCGCCGCGTACAAGGTCGTCGACTTGCCCGAGCCGGTCGGGCCGGTCACGAGGATGGCCCCGTAGGGCTTGCTGAACGAGCGCTGGAAGCGCTTGAGCGCCTTGGGGGCGAAGCCCAGGTCCTCGAGACGCATCATGACGTTCGACTTGTCGAGCAGGCGCATGACGACCTTCTCGCCGTACACGGTGGGCAGGGTCGCGACGCGCATGTCGATCGGCTTGCCGCCCACCATGAGACCGATGCGCCCGTCCTGCGGCACGCGACGCTCGGCGATGTCGAGGTCGGCCATGATCTTCAGGCGGCTGAGCACGCCGGACTGCAGCCGGCGCGGCACCGACATGACCTCGTGCAGGACGCCGTCGATGCGGTAGCGGACGACGAGCTCCTTGGCCTGGGGCTCGAAGTGGATGTCGCTGGCGCCGTCGTCAACGGACTGGGCGATGACGTTGTTGATCAGCTTGACGACCGGCGCCTCGGTGGTGACCTCGCGGATGTCCGCGACGGACTCGTCCGGCTCGGCCTCGAGCGCCTTCTCCTCGGCGTTGTCGCCCACCTCGCGTTCGCGGTACACGTGGCTGATCGCCTTGAAGATGTCCTCCTCGCTGGCGATCGCGGCGACGATGCTGTAGCCGGTGATGATCTCGAGGTCGTCGCGGGCGAAGAGGTTCTGCGGATCGGCCATGGCCACGAGCACCTTGTCTTCGACGAAGCGCACGGGGATGGCCGAGTAGCGGCGCGCCAGCTTGTCCTCGATGAGGTGCGCCGCCGACGGGTCGACACGGATCTGGGTCAGGTCGAGGAAGGGGACGCCGAACTTCGTCGCCAGCGCCTTGGTGAGGTCGAGCTGCGAGACGACGCCCTGCTCGACGAGCAGTTGGCCGAGCCGCTTACGCGTTTCGGCCTGCATGGCCATGGCCGCCTCGACCTGCTCCCGGGTGGCGATGCCCATCTCGACGACGATCTCGCCGATGCGCAGGTCGGAGCGCCGCTGGGCCTTGAACATGTCGAGGGTCAGTTCCTCGCGATGCCGGCCGTCCGCCTCGGGCACTTCCGCTGCGTCTGCGCCCTCGGCATCCTGCGGGCTCGCGACGTCCGGTGGGTTCGCGACGGCCGGTGGGTTCGCGACGTCCGGTGGGCTCGCGACGTTCCCGCGGCGAACGTCAGGTTCCGCGGCCCCGTCCACTCCGGCGGCCGCATCGGCGTCAGGAGTCACAACATGTACGGCGACGACCTGCTCGGCGGACCCCGGGTCGTCGCCCTGGGCGCTGCCACCGTTACCGCTGGAGAACATCGCTTCGATCGCCTCATCGGCGGACATGCCGCTGGGCGTCCGCCCGCTCACCGGCTCGAATCCTGCGGACTCGTTCGTCGGACCCGCGACCGGCGGGGCGATGACGTCCTCTTCTTCACTCGCCGACACGCGATCTCTCAATGCCCTTTTCGCCTTTCTCCCGGCGACGCGCTCGTGTTTCTGGTCGGCCACGCGAGAGCTCCCTGTCTGCCGACGGCGCTGCACATGACCTCCAGTGGCGCCGCCATGCCCGTCCAGAGCTCGAACGCCGCGGCCGCCTGCCACACCAGCACCGACAGGCCGTCGACGATGGTCGCGCCCTGTGCCTGCGCCTGGGCGAGGAGGCCGGTCAAGCCGCCGGAGTAGACGAAGTCGACGACGATCTGCCCCGCAATCAGGTTATCGGCCAAACCCCGGGGTACTTGAACGGCCCCGGCCATGCCCAGGGACGTCGCGTTGACGATGAGGGCGTGAGCCTGAACGAGGGCCTTGTCGAGGCCGCCCCAGGGAACGACGGTGACGGGACTTCCGGGGACGCCCGATGAGATCAGGTCGCGCAGGCGCTCGGCCCTTGCAGCGGTACGATTGACGATGGTCAGCGGAATGCCGCGGCGCGCCAAGGCGAGAGCCGCAGCACGCGCCGCGCCCCCGGCGCCGAGAATGAGCGCCGGTCCGGCGGGCGCCGCTTGCGGCGACCTCGCCGACGGGCCGGCGAGCTGCGGCGCGGCGAGCTGCGGCGCGGCGGGCTGCGGTGCGACGGGCTGCGGCGCGGCGGGCTGCGGCGCGGCAGGCGGCGGTGCGGTCCCCCCGAACGTGGCCCCAAGGCCACCCGAGGCTCCCGTCACTTCGTCCAGAGCGTTCAAGAAGCCCACGATATCGGTGTTGTAACCGCGCAATGTGCCATCGTCTTCGACCACGATGGTGTTCACGGCCTCGGCCAGCTCGGCGTCGCGCTCGAGCCAGTCGAGATACGGGATGACCGCCGCCTTGTGTGGGATGGTCACGTTGGCCCCGCGAAAG
>JAKPOQ010000031.1 GCA_029547745.1 Actinomycetes bacterium | reverse complement strand
GGTCAAGGCCTCCCGCAGCACGCAGGTTGTCGACCGCGCGCAGGCACTCAAGCTGCGTCAAGGTGGACGTGACCAAGCCTTCGTACATGTCGAGACCGGGCAATGCCGCCGGCTGCTGCAACACGATCCGCAGGATGACGGACGAGTCGACATAGGCGATCACGGCGAGGAACCCATCACGACGGACGGCGATCCTTCTCGGATCCGGCGAGCTCTTCGCCCACGGCCTCGCCACTCTGCCCTTCCCGGCCCTCGCCGGGGGCGTGCGCCTGCGACGTCCCAGCGACGATCGCCGACAAGCGAGCGTCGCGGTCGTCGCGGTCACGACGCAGCAGCTCGGCAGCGTCCGGAAGCGGCTTCCCGGCGGGCTCGAACAGGGGCTGATAGAGGGGGGTCGCGTCCGGGTCTGGCAGGATCGGCTCCAGCTCGTCGACGTCGTCCACTCGCCACGGCCGCAAGGTAGCCACCGGGATATCGCGGCTCGTGACCGTGAAAGACCTGCCTGCGCGCACCTCACGCAGGTAGTGACTGAGCTTTGACTTGAGTTCGGCGACGCTCACGGTGTCCATGGCGCGAGTATGACCAGATATGGTCAAGATGACAATCGGCCGCCGAGGGAGACGTTCGTCAGGTCGACGCCGGCTCGCACTGTCGCCGCGCCGCCGGGCCGCGACGACCCGCGCCATCACGCCGCCGGCAGCCGGCGCTCGCGGATCTCGTCGAGGACGTCGGCGACGACGCGCTCGAGCGGCGCGGCGCCCTTGTCGGCGCCCCGCTCGCGCACGCTCACCGTCCGTTCCTGCTGCTCGCGGTCGCCGATGACGAGGATGTAGGGCACCTTCTGCACCTGGCCCTGGCGGATGCGCTTGCCCAGGGACTCGGAACTGTCGTCGACCTCGACCCACACCGGGCCGCGTGCCCTGCCGCCCGCTTCGGCGGCGGCAGCGAACGCGGCCTCGACCTCGCGCGCGTAAGCCGCGTGGCGGTCGGCGATCGGCAGCACGAGCACCTGGACCGGCGCGAGCCACGTCGGCAGGTTGCCGCCGTAGTGCTCGAGCAGGATGCCCATGAAGCGCTCGATGCTGCCCAGCAGGGCACGGTGGATCATCACGGGCCGATGCTCTTCGTTGTCGGCCCCCGTGTAGCTGATGTCCAGCCGT
>JAKPOQ010000023.1 GCA_029547745.1 Actinomycetes bacterium | reverse complement strand
CCGGCGACGTCGGCCGCGGCCGTCACCGCGAGTGGCCGCCCTGTGTACGGGCGCGGGAACGCATGGAGGGCGAGCGGGAGCATCATGGCGTCGGCCCAGCGGTGGTAGTCCCACCAGACGGTCTCGCCGCCCTTGAGCTTCCAGTCGGCGGCGCCGACGTCGCCGAGGACGCCGTCCACCCAGTAGAACCAGTCAGCGGCGTCGGCGCTGCCGCCGCCGAACGTGGACTTCAGCCCGTCGATGCCGTTGACGAACTGCCCGCCATAGCCGGTGTCGAGCTCCGCGTTCTCGGCAAGCACGCGCAGGACGTCGGTCGGCGCCTCGGCCGGCACGACGACGTCGCGCAGCACCTCGGCGCCGAAGTCGCGCGACACGACAAGACGGATCTCGCCGTCCTCCGGGGTCCGTCCGTCGCTCGCCGCCGTGCCGCGCTCGCCACCGCCGCCGCAGGCGGCCATGACGAGCAGCGCGGCGAGCAACGCCGCCAGGGCGCCGACCCTGAGCAGACCGCGACCGAAGGGCCGCGGCACCGGCGAGCGTGCCGTGCTCACGTCAGCGCACCACTCTCACGCTCGTCGTAGCAGTGACGCTGCGGCTCCAACTGTCGACGCTCTGCACCTTCACCGTCAGGTGGGAGGTCAGCGCGGTCTGGGCCCTGCCTCCCCAGTAGAGGATGCGCGAACCGGCATTCAGCGTGCGGGCCCCCAGCTTGGCCACGACGCGCCCCTTGTTGTTCACGATCCGGGCGCTGACGGTGGCCCGCTTGTCGAGACGGAAGCGGATCGCCATACGGCGACCGGCGCGGTAGGGCGACGGGCTCACGCGCAGCCCGGAGATCCTGGCGCCGTCGTTCACATCGATCCGCGTCACGGCGGAGCGCACGTAGCTGAACGAATCGTCCATCGCCACCTCGGCCCAGACGCCGTAGGTGCCTCTGGGCAGGTCGGAGATCGCGACTGTGCCGTCGGCCGCGTCGCCGGCGCCGTCGACATACACGCGGCTGCCTACGTGGAGGGTAGCGCCGGGCACGGCGGCGAACCCCGCAGGGGGTTCGACCAAGCTGGGATCGGCGACCGGGTCGAGACCCCAGCGCTCCGCCTCGGCGGCGCTGTTCGCCTTGGCGACGTCGTCGCCGACCACAGTGATGCGGATCGTGTCGCCGGGCTCGACCCCGGGCCTGGGAGCAAGGCGAAGCCGCAGGAGCTTCGCGCCACGCGAGAACGTCGCGTCGGGGTTCTGGGTGAACACGACGCGGTCGCCCGTACGCAGGATGCAGTCCGCCGCGCCCATGTCGAGGATCGGGTACCCGACCCCGTTCACCATGTATGTCCAGCCGTTTGACCAGTCGGACGGGTCGGCGCTGAGCCCGGCGACCATCTCGAGGAACGGGGCGCCGTACAAGGTGTTGAAGCTGTAGATGAATCCGCGCAACGCTGCGGCGCGGTCCAGAGCGGCGAGCGCGTTCGCCCCCGTTCGGTAGCTGAACGACGTGCCGTCGGTGTCGACTACCGTCCCGGAGTCGGGGACGCTCACGGTGGTCTCCGGCGCGACCTCGTAGGGCGACCCTTCCACACGCACCGCGGTCGACACGGCGAACGCCGCCGGGGCCGCCAGCGCGAAGAGGGCCAGTGCAGTGAGTGTGGCGAGTGTGATTCGCGAGAGGAGGGTAGAGCGTCGCAGCATGGGGACTCCTTTCCGGCGCCGGGCGCTCGCCCATCCGTGCGAAGCTGTTGCTGCTTAACGAAGCAAACCCCGCTGTTCTCACAACGGGGTGATCGTCCGCTCGTGCGAGCACCCATCCGCGTGGGAAACAGCTTCGCAGGCGGCTCAGCAGGTTTTCTGGCTCCCGGTCGTACCACACACGCCTCCGCTGCCTTCCCGGACCGTCAGGTCCAGTGACTCTCCTACAGGAGAACGCAGAGGCGGCGACCGGTCACAGCGGCGGGACCGCGCCGGATTCACACCGGCTTCCCTCGAGGGCACTAGCCGCGCGCCATCGATGATGATTGGCGGTCGTGATCCTAGCGCAGCACGGTGAGGACGGCAATCGCCGGGCTGGTACATCCGCTCGCCGGACTCGTACATGCGCTCGGCGGGCTGGTACATCCGCCTGCCTGGCTAAGAGATCAGCCAGAACGGCCGATAGGCGAAGCGATGAGCAGTGCAGACGATCAGGCGAGCGGCTCCGGCCAGAACGAGATCGACTTCTTCGGCATGAAGCTGAAGGTCGCGAACCCGCGTCTCGCGGCGCTGCTCAACAGCGACGTGAACGAGAGCGTGGTCGTGATCGGCCGCCGTACCTTCGACCTCCTGGCGGGAGCGGGGCAGGAAGACGGGCTCGAGCCGCCGGACGACGTCGCCGGCCACGCGGACGAGGCGCAGGCGAGAGGGCGGCGGTAGCGGGGGCGGGCGGCCGTACCGGCCGCCCGCCCCCAGGTTGTATCCTTTGGGGCCGTCATGGACGGTCTTCTCTCGCTTGTCATCCCCGTCTACAACGAGGTCGCCAGTCTCGCGCCGCTGCTCGACGAGCTCGATACCGCGCTCGGCGAGCTCGGCCGCCCGTACGAGGTCGTGTTCGTCGACGACGGTTCGACGGACGGTTCCTTCGCCGAGATGGAACGCCTCGCGACTGGCCGCGCAGACGTGCGCATCGTCAAGCTCCGGCGCAACTTCGGCAAGGCGGCGGCGCTCGCCCACGGGTTCGCCGCCTCGCGTGGCGGGGTCGTGGTGACGATGGACGGCGACCGCCAGGACGACCCGCGCGAGATCGGCAAGCTGCTCGCCGCGCTCGATGAGGGGTACGACCTCGTGTCGGGCTGGAAGCAGGCGCGCCAGGACCCGGCCGGCAAGAAGGTACCCTCGCGGTTCTTCAACTGGACCGTGCGGCGGACCACCGGCATCCCGCTCCACGACTTCAACTGCGGGTTCAAGGCTTATCGGCGCGAGGTCGTCGACTCGGTGGCGATCTACGGCGAGCTGCACCGCTACATCCCGGTGGTGGCGGCACAGCAGGGCTTCCGTGTCGGTGAGGTGCGCGTCGCGCATCGACGGAGGACGACGGGCAAGTCGAAGTATGGCTGGCAGCGCTTCGCTCGCGGGTACCTCGACCTCCTGACGGTTCTGTTCCTCGGCCACTATCGCAGCCGACCCCAGCACCTGTTCGGAGGCATCGGGACCTTGCTCTTCCTCGCCGGGCTTGTCATCAGCGTGTACCTCACCGTCGACAAGCTCGCCTTCGGTCATCCGCTCAGCGACCGGCCCCTGCTTCTGCTCGGCGTCCTTCTCATCGTCGTCGGCGTGCAGCTCGTCTCGCTCGGTCTGCTCAGCGAGCTCATCGTGAACTCCAGGGCCGGGAGCGGGCCCGAGCCCGGCGGCGTCGAACGGGTCGTGGGACCCGGCGAGAATGAGACCGCAGCTGCGAAGGTCGGCCCCAGGCAGACCGACGGAGCCGAACCCGGGCAGACCGACGGAGTCGGCTCCGGGCAGACCGATGGAGCCCCCGGTCCGGGGGCCGACCGGGAGCCCGGGGGAGCGGTCACGGCCGCCGCGGGACGCGCCGCGACGTGATCCCCCGAGCGGAGCCGTGACCGGGGCCGTGACCGGGGCCGTCGCCTACTTCGGGACGTACGATCCCGATCACCCGCGCAACGCGGTCCTGCTGGCCGGGCTGCGCGAGCGAGGCGTGACGGTGCATGAGTTCCGCGCCCCGCTGCCGGCTCTGGACGCGGCGGCGATGGCGACGGGGGCGGGCGCCGCGCGCGTCGCGGGCGGCGTGCTCGCCGCCCACGCGCGGCTTGCGGCGCAGCACCGCCGTCGCCTTGCCGCCGATGCCGTCATCGTCGGCTACCCGGGCCACCTGGTCGTGCCCTTCGCCAGGGTCGTCGCCGGCGTGCGCCGGGCGCGGCTCGTCTTCGACCCCCTGGTGTCGCTCGGCGACACGTTCAGCGCCGACCGGGGTCTGGTCGCCGAGCGCTCGGCGCTCGGGGGAGCGCTTGCCGTGGCCGACCGTGTCGCCTTCGGCTGCGCCGACCTCGTCCTTGCGGACACGGGGGAGCAGGCGGTCTTCTACGGGAGCCGGTTCGGTGTCCCGCGGGAGCGTCTCGCGGTCGTGCCGGTCGGGGCGTTGCCGGAGCCGCAGGCGACGGGCGCCGCCCGCCCCCTTTCGGCGGGCGAGCCGCTCGTCGTGTTCCAGTACGGGAAGTGGAGCCCGCTCCACGGCGCCGACACGGTGCTGGCCGCGGCGGCGCGTCTTCGCGACCGGCCGGTGCGCTTCGTCCTCGCCGGCGAGGGTCAGCTTTCGGCGACCCTGCGTGCGGAGGCGGCGCGGCTCGCGCTCGAGAACGTGGAGTGGGTCGGCATGCAGTCGCCGGCGCAGCTTCGCGCCCGGACGCTCGCCGCCGACGTGTGCCTGGGCGCGTTCGGCACGTCCGCCAAGGCGCGGCGCGTCGTCCCGACCAAGGTCCACGAGGCGCTCGCCTGCGGCCGGCCGGTCGTCACGGGCGACTCCGCCGCCGCCAGGGAGCTGCTCCAGGACGGCGTCGACGCCCTGCTGGTGTCGCCTGGCGACGGCCGGGCCTTGGCGGCCACGGTCGAGCGCCTCCTCGACGAACGTCTGCGTGGCGCTCTTGGCGTGGCCGCGCTCGCCCTGTACTGGCGGGCGCTGACGCCGGCGGCCGTGGCCGGGCGCCTCCTTGCGGCCCTGGAGCAGCGTCCGTGACCGGCGCCTCGCTGATGGCGGCGCCGCAGGACGGCGCGCGGCGCCGCCGGCGCCGCGCGCTGCAGGCGGCGCAGTATGCTCTGGCCGCCGCCGCGGTCGTCTTCGTGGTCCTCGTCCTGGTGAGGTCATGGGGTGACGTCAGGGCGTACGACTGGAGGGTCCGCTGGACCTGGCTCGTCTGTTCGGCGGCCGCGTTCCTCTGCTTCTACCTCGCTCAGGGCCTGGCGTGGCACCTGCTCCTGCGCGCCTTCGCCCTGCGCGCTCCGGCGGCCTGGGCGGTCGCCTCGTGGTCGCGGTCCATCCTGGCGCGCTACATCCCCGGGAACGTCTTCATGATCGTCGACCGTGTCCTCGCCGGCCGGCGCCGGGGGTTGAGCGCCAGGCGTGTGACGGCGGCGATGGTCTACGAGCAGGCGCTCGGCTTCTGCGCGGCGCTCGTGACCCTCGGTCTTCTGCTTCCGTTCTTGGACTACCGCAAGGGGGCGGTCGCGCTCAGCCTGGCCGGTATCCCGGTCATCCTCGTCTTCTTGCACCCGCGTGTGTTCGGGCCCGTCGCCGACCATCTGCTGCGCCTCCTCCACCGCGAGCCGCTCGGCGCGGTCCTCGGCTTCCGCCGGGTGCTGGCGCTGCTCGGTGCGTACGTGGCGTGCTGGTTCGTGGCCGGCCTGGGGTGCTGGACGCTCGCCGCCGGCGTGGTGTCGGTCGGCGGCGAGCTGGCGCCGGCCGTGACGGCGGCCTTCGCCTTGGCGTACGTCGCGGGCATGGTCGCCTTCGTCTTTCCCGGCGGCATCGGCGTGCGTGAGGTGGTGCTGGCCGCCGCGCTCGGCGGCGAACTCGGCGGCGGGGTCGCGTTCGCGTGGGCGCTGCTGCTGCGCCTGTGGGTCGTTGCGGTGGAGGTCGCGTTCGCCGGCCTTGCGACGCTCGCCGAGGCGATGAGGGGCGGGCGGAGCCGGACCGGGGTCGACGCCGGGGGGACGGAGGGCTGATGGGCAGGAAGAGCGCCGCGAAGAAGCAGGCGGCCGGGGGCGGGGCGGCGGGCGGAGCCGCCCGCCGCCCCGCCCCCGCCCCCGGCCGCCTGCTCCCTGTCACAGAACTCGGAGCCGACGAGTCAGCCCTCCTCTTCCGGCGCTGCGCCTGGTACGTGGTCGGTGCCGCCCTCGCCTTCACGGCCGTCTTCGCCCTGCTCGCCTGGCTCCGCTTCCGCATGTACTACGGGGGTCGTTTCGACCTCGGCAACATGGTGCAGGCCGTCTACAACACCGCTCACGGTCGGTTCCTCGAGATCACGACCGCGGACGAGAACGCCCGTCAGATGTGCCGGCTGGGGGCTCACGTCGACCCGATCCTCGCTCTCTTCGCCCTGCCGTGGCTGGTCTGGCCGAGCCCGGTGATGTTGCTGACCCTGCAGGCGGCGATCGTCGCCACGTCAGCATGGCCGGCGTACCGGCTGGGCGCCCGGGTGACCCGCGACCCCCGCGCCGGCGTCCTTCTCGCCGGCGCCCTGCTCCTCTACCCTGCGTTGGGTTACGGCGTGCTCAACGAGTTCCATCCGGTGACCCTGGCGACCCCCTTCCTCCTCTTCGCCTTCCTCTTCCTCGAGGAGGACCGTTGGCGCCGTGCGGTCCCCTTCCTGGTGCTCGCGGCGGCGTGCAAGGAGGAGGTCCCGCTCGTCCTCGCCGTCATGGGGGTCTTCTTCGCCATCCGCAAGCGGTCCTGGAGGCATCTCGTCCTCACCGGCTTGGCGCTCGCCTACTTCGCCTTCGCCGTCTGGGTCGTGATCCCGCACTTCAACGACGGGCCGAGCCCGTTCGTCGACCGGTACTCCGCCTACGGCGACAGCGCCTCCGGGGTGGTCGGGAACGCGTTGACGCATCCGCTCCAGGTCGCCGGCGACCTGCTCTCCGCCGACAACCTGGAGTACTTCGCCGAGCTCCTGTGGCCCTTCGGTTTCGTGTCGCTGCTCAGCCCGTTGACCCTGCTCATCGCCGTGCCGGAATACGTCCTCAACGGGCTGTCGACGCAGATCTGGCAACGGAGCATCCAGTTCCACTACACGGCGGCCGAGACGCCGTTCATCTTCGCCGCCGCCGTCCTCGGTCTTATGCGCCTGTGGCGGTGGCTGGGCGGCGGCTTCCGCAGGCCCGAGGCCGAGATGCGCGGCGAGCTGCTGCAGCGCCGCGACATGGCGCTGCTCGTCTTGCTCGCCGCCCTGCTCGGCAACTTCCTCCTCGGCCCGTTGCCCTTCTCGCTCCCCGGCGCCCACTCCTCGGGCAAGGACTTCGCCCGCTCCGGGCACGCCAAGGTCCTCGACGAAGCGGTGGCGATGGTGCCCGACGGGGTGGTCGTCTCGGTCAACAACAACGTCGGCTCGCATCTCTCGGCGCGGCCCGTCGTGCTGACCTTCCCGGTGTACGAAGGCGCCGAGTACGTGATCGTCGACGAGAAGCACCCCGCGTATTTCGATCGCATCGACAGGCGGCTGCACCAGGACGCGCTCGCTCGCCTGGTGCTCGACCAGCGTTATCGATCGGTGTACGCGCGCGACGACGTGTACGTGTTCAAGCTCGTGACCGGCGCGGGCGCCCGCAGCGACGGCGCGGACGCGGGCGGCCACGGGGCGGACGCCGACCGGCCCTACGCCGCCGTCTCGCCGACCCCGTAGCTCGCCGCGTCCTTGTCAGGCGACCCACTCGAAGCGCGCGAAGCGGACCGTGAGCGCGGCCAGGGCGAGGACCATCGCGACGACGACCGCGCGGTGGGCGCGCGGGCGGTCGCGCGTGTACAGGGCCAGGGCGACGAAGACCGGGAAGGCCGCGAGGACGAAGCGCGGGAGCGAGAGCAGGGGCACGTATGTGGCGGGGAAGCAGAGCGGATAGACGACCGAGACGACCCCGTACAGCGAGTAGGCTGGCGGCAGGCGGCGCAGGCCGTAGGCGAGGCAGGCCGCCGAGACGGCCAGGAAGGCGAGCGCGATGAGGTTTGCGGCGGCGACCGAATAGGCGTCGCCCGGCGCCGCGACGGGCCAGTAGAGGTCCAGGTACTGGCCCGAGAGCAACTGGCGCGCGCCCTGCGCCGCCGCCTCCAGCGCGCGGGCGATCGAGAAGTTGGGCAGCATCGTGCTTCGCCGCCACTGGTCCTGGGCCTCGGCGAACAGGAACGGCTTGCCGAAGCTCAGGCTGAGGTACGCCATCCAGATGAGGAGACCCTCGGCGACCATCAGCAGGTTGGCGCTGTCGGCGTCGGCGCGCCGCAGGCGCCAGCCACGACGCTGGAAGTAGTACACGGCCATCGGCACGAGCAGGAGGACGCCGGTACTTCGCGTCAGCGTGGCGAGCAGGCCGGCGAGGCCGGAGAGCCGCCACCTCCCTTCCCGGGCCCAGAAGAAGCAGGCGAGGGAGAGCACCAGAAAGAGCGACTCGGTGTAGACGGCCTGCAGGAAGAACGACGTCGGGAACAAGCACAGATAGACGACCGCCCGCGAGGCGACCTTGTCGTCGAAGTCCTGCGCCACCAGCCTGTAGAGGAACCAGGCGCTGCCCGCGAAGCAGAGGAGCGAGACGGCGATGCCGGTGACCACGAGGTTCCCGTCGAACAGGTAGCCCGCGTAGCGCAGGATGAGCGGGTACAGCGGGAAGAAGGCCGTGCTCCCGTCCGCGTCCGCATAGCCGGCGCGAGCGATCTTGATGTACCAGACGCCGTCCCAGTGCGCCCACGGGTTGAGAAGCGACCCGAGGACGCCCTTGAACGTCTCAGCGCCCTCCGGGAAGCGCCACGCCCACTCGGGATGACTGATGCCGAGGAGGGCCACGGCGGCGAGCCCGACGGCGAAGATGAAGAGGCGGCTCCCGGCGGCGACCACGGCGGCCCGCATCGGCGGGCCGCCGTGGTCGCCGAGCAGCCTGGCCGCCTTCACGGCGTAGACGCCGGCAAAGGCGCTCCCGACGCCGGCGCGGACGAGCCGGGCGCCGCGGACGGCGCGGACGGCGCGGGCTCCTCGAACACGTCCTCAGGCAGGTCCTGGCGGACGTCGTAGAGCAGTCGTCCGGTCTCGTAGTCGAGCAGGGCGACGACGAGCGACCGCGACCCGCTCGCCCCCCCCGCCGAAGAGGGGACCGTGCCGCGCACCTCCCAGATGAACCGATAGCTCGGCGTGACCTGGGCCGTGACAAGTCGCCCGCCGACGTCCTGCGTGAACGCATAGGGTTCGTCGGCCGTGACGAAGAGCAGTTGGACCTCCTGCGGCTCGATCAGCGTGTCCTCGAAGAGCCAGTCCGCCTTGCGCAGCGCCTGCCCGGAGGTCTTGAGCTCGGAGTCCCCGGGCACGCGCAGAGCCGCGACGACGAACGACCAACCTCGCCAGGGCCGGCGCACGAAGGTGTCACGTTGTTCGGGCGAGGTGTAGCGATAGGCGATGAGCGCCGGCAACAACGCGACGACGGCGACGACGACGACGAGGGCCACGACCATGAGTCTCGTGTTGCGCCTGTGGTCCACCCGTGCCTCCGTTGCCGAGTGTTCGCGCCTACGTCGGGACCTGTCGAACACGGCTCCCGGAGGCGCTCAGGTCATCTCACATCAGGTCGAGCGAGAAGCGCGCGCCGTCCGATCCTACCTCGACGGCGCGGAAGACTCTGCGCGCCGCCGCGGCCATGGCCGTGTACGCTGTCTCGTCCTCGAGCGGGTTCAGGTGGACGAAGACGAGCCGGCCTACTCGGGCGGCGGCGGCCAGAGCGGCGACGGCGAGCGCCTCGCTGTGGCCGGCGTAGCCGGGCGGCGGCGAGGCGCTCGCCGTCGCCGGCGGCCCGCCGCCCAAGTACCACGCCTCGTGCAGGAGTACCGACGCCCCCGCGGCGAACTCGGCCGTGGCCGGGTCGGCCGCCGTGTCCGTGGAGACGACGAGAGCGTCGTCGAGGCGGTAGGCGACGCTCGTGTCGGTGTGCTGCTGCGCGCGGACGACGACCCGGTGGCCGGCGATGTCGTTGGCGCCGGCTTGCACCTCGCGGAGCTCGACGCCGTCGAGCCGGCGCCACTCCCGGGGGTTGTAGGGCGGGCGGATGAGATCCTCGAGCGCCCGCCCGGGGTCGACCCCCGTGAGGGACGCCGCCGGCGCATGGACGGTCACGTGGCGGCCGGGGAAGATGCCGGGAAGGTAAGCGAGGCCGCAGGTGTGATCGAGATGGTAGTGCGTGAGCAGCACATGGATCTCACGCGACCTCTCGACCAGCGGCTGGAAGGGCGGCCGGGCGAGCCGGCTCAGTCCCGTCCCAGCGTCGAAGACGAGCAGTCGTTCGCCGTCCTCGACGGCGAAGCACGTCGTCGCACGTTCCCTCGTGGGGATCCACCCCTGCGTGCCGAGGAGGGTCAGCTTCACGACGATCCCACGTCCTGCGTGGCGGACGGCCCGCCCCGAGTGCCGAGGTCGATGCCGAGGGCCATGGCCGCCCTGCGCACCATCTCGCGCTCGTTGGGATACGTCATGAGGGTGAGGGCTTCCCGCACGGGCAGCCAGCGTGCCTCGCGGACCTCGTCGTCGTGCGCCGTCGTGCTGCCGCCCAGGGCGTGGACGAGGAAGTAGCGCACGGTCTTGTGGACACGGTCGCCGCGAACCCCGAACCAGTAGTCGATGGAACCGAGCTCGCGTTCGACCTCGCCGCGGATGCCGGTCTCTTCGGCCACTTCGCGCACGGCGGCCTCGGCGTCACTCTCGCCTGGTTCGACGCCTCCTTTGGGGAGACCCCAGGCGCGCCGTCCCGTGGGGTTGATGAGGCACACCTCGAGGCCGTCGTCATCGCGGACGACGACGCCTCCTGCCGATGTCGCTTCGCGTACCTGGGCCACGAGGTGGATGTCCCTGCCGGACCGAAGATGACGTCGCACCCAGTATACCGTCCCTCCCTCGGGCGGCGGCCGCGTGTCGGGCAGGCGACGGGCCGCACGCCTCAGAGCGTGCGGCCCGTCGCCTGCCACTCGCGGTAGAGCTCCGCGTACCTCCCTCCGTGCGCCAACAGCTCGTCGTGCGACCCGCGTTCGACGATGCGCCCCGCGTCGACGACGAGGATCTCGTCGGCGTGGCGCACGGTGCTCAGGCGGTGGGCGACGATGACCGCGGTGCGGTCTCTGAAGAGCGCCTCCATAGCCGCCTCGATGTGACGCTCGCTCTCGGCGTCGACGCTCGAGGTCGCCTCGTCGAGGATGAGGACCTTAGGGTCGGCGAGGAGTGCTCGCGCGAACGAGACGAGCTGCCGTTGGCCGGTCGAGAGACCTCCGCCCCCCTCCTGGACCTCGGTGTCATAGCCGTCGGGCAGGGCGCTGATGAACTCGTGGGCGCCGACCACGCGAGCCACGCGCTCGACCTCGTCGCGGCGCGCCGAAGGGCGCGCGAAACGGATGTTGTCGAGCAGCGACCCCGAGAAGAGGAACGGCTCCTGCGGCACGACGGCGAGCTGCTTGCGCAGTGAGCGTCCCGTGACCGTGCGCAGGTCGTGGCCGTCGATCAGGACCGCTCCTTCCTCTGGGTCGTAGAAGCGCGCCAACAGCTTGACGAGCGTCGACTTGCCCGCTCCGGTCGCGCCGACGAGGGCGATCGTGCGGCCGGCCGGGACGGCGAAGCTCACGTCGCGGAGCACCGGCTCGTCCTCGGAGTAGCCGAAGGTCACATGGCGCAGCTCGAGGTCGCCGGCGACAGGGGGCAGCGGGACAGCGTCGGGCGCGTCGAGCATGTCGGGCTCGGTGTCGAGGACGGTGAAGATCTTCTGCACCGCCGCCATCGAGGCCTGGAAGGTGTTGTACAACTGCGAGAGCTGCTGCAGCGGGTCGAAGAAGCTGGAGAGGTAGGCGATGAAGGCGACGAGGACGCCGATGCGCAACTGTCCGCCGCTCACGAGCGAGCCCCCGTACCAGAGGACGATGACCGTCCCGACGGCGCTCATGAACTCGACGAACGGGAAGTAGACGCCGCTCTGGACGACGGTCCGCATGTTCACGTCGCGGTACTCGGCGTTCACGCGCGCGAAGGCCGCGCGGTCGGCGGCCTCGCGGCGGAACGCCTTGAGGACACGCACCCCGGAGATCGACTCCTGCAGGTGGGCGCTCACCGCGGCGAGGCGGTCGCGGACGAGGGCGTAGGCCCGCGCTGAGCGCGCCCGGAAGACCAACGTCGCGGCGACGACGACGGGCATGATGCTCAGCGTCGCCAGGGCGAGGCGCCAGTCGAGGACGAAGAGGAACACGATCGCTCCGGCCAGCGTGAGGCCGTTCGTCACCAGGGACGTGACGCCCTCGGTGACGAGCTCGCTGAGGGCGTCGATGTCGTTGGTCAGGCGCGAGACGATCCAGCCCGTCTTCTGGCGGCTGAAGAAATCCATGGAGAGCTTCTGGATATGGGCGAACAGCGCCCGTCGCAGGTCGAGGACCACGTGCTCGCCGACCCAGCTCGTCAGGTACGTTTGGACGTAGCTGGCTCCCAGGTTGAGGGAGGCGACGACGACGAAGCCGATGACGACAAGGTCCAGGGTGTGGAGGTCGCCCGCCTGGATGCCCTCATCGATGGCGATCTTGAGAAGGTAGGGGACGGCGAGCCCGCTAAGGACGACGACGACCATGGCGACGACGCTGAGCAGTGCCCGCTGCCAGTATGGGGAGGCGAAACGCGCCAGCCGGGCGAGGCGCAGCTCACGGGCGAGGTGCAGGAACGCGTCCCAGCCGCGCAGCTCCGCCACGGCGGAGCCCCCGTCGCGGGAGGTCGAGCCGGCGGCGGCCATCAGGCCGGCCCTCCTGCGGCGGCCGGCCAGCCGGCCGGCCGCCGCACCGGGGCCGGCTCTTCGCCGCCGGCCGCGGCGCCCGACTCCTGTGCGAAGACCGCGTCGAGGTCGCAGCGCCGCGCCTCGGCGTCACCGAACATGTGCGCGTAGTGGCCGCCGGCGGCGAGGAGCTCGTCGTGCGTGCCGCGCGCGACGATGCGCCCGTGATCGAGCACGACGACCTCGTCGGCGAGCGAGATCGTCGACGGGCGGTGGGCGACGATGAACGTCGTGCGTCCCTCCGTCACGTCGGCCAGAGCGGCGCGGATCCGCGACTCGGTCTCGACGTCGACGCTCGAGGTGGCGTCGTCGAGGATGAGGATGCGCGGGTCCATGACGAGGGCGCGGGCGATCGCCAGGCGCTGGCGCTGACCGCCCGAGAGCGTGAGGCCGCGTTCGCCGACCACCGTGTCGTAGCCGTCGGGCAGCGCGGCGATGAACTCGTCCGCTTGGGCGATCCTCGCCGCCGCGCGCACCTCCCCCGCGCTCGCCTCGGGACGCCCGGCGCGGATGTTCTCGGCGATGGAGGCCGAGAAGAGGAAGGGGTCCTGGGTGACGACACCGATGTGGCGGCGCAGGTCGGCGAGCTTCAGGTCGCGGACGTCGTGCCCGTCGACGAGGACCCGTCCGCCGCTGACGTCGTAGAAGCGCGGCACGAGGTTGGCGAGCGTGGTCTTGCCGCAGCCCGTGTGACCGACGAGGGCGACGGTGCGACCGGCGGGCACCTCGAGGCTCACATCCTCGAGGACGCGCCGGTCGCCGTACGCGAAGCTCACCCGGTCGAACGTCACGGCGCCGGCCGCCTGCGGCAGCGGCGCCGCGTCCGGTCGTTCCTCCATCTCGATGGGCGCGTCGAGCAGCTCGTAGATGCGCTCCCCGCTGGCCATCGCGCGCTGTGCGAGGCCGGTGAGCCAGCCGATCACCTGCGCCGGGTACACGAGCATCATGAGGTACGTGTAGAAGGCGACAAGCTCGCCCAGGGTGAGACTCCCCTGGACGACCTGGCGCCCGCCGTACCAGAGGAGGAAGGCGACCGCGAGGTTGGGCAGGAAGGCGATCAGAGGGACGTAGACGGCGCGCGTGCGGGCGGCGGCGACGCTGGCCTCGAACACGCGCGTGCTGCGGTCGCTGAACTTCGCCATCTCGTCGTCCTCGCGGGCGAAGATGCGCACGATGCGCGACCCGACGACGTTCTCCTCGGCCGCCGCCGTGACGTCGGCAATGCGCTGCTGGACGTCCCTGAGGATCGGCCGCAGCCTGCGGCTGAAGCGCCAGGTCACGAGGAGGAGGGCCGGAAGAAACGCGAGCGACAGCAGGGCGAGACGCCAGTCGAGCGCCAGCAAGATGACGGCGATGGCGAGGATCATGACGACGTTGACGGCGAAGAAGACCATGCCGTACCCGAGGAACATGCGCACGTTGGTGATGTCGCTCATCAACCGGGACATCAGCTGGCCGGTGGGCCAGCGGTCGAAGTAGGCGAACGGTTGACGTAGAAGGTGGGACCAGAGGCGCTGGCGGAGGTCGTACTCGATGCCCAGGCTGGCCTTGCCGGTCGTCAGGCGCCGTCCGACGCCGACGGCGAAGCGGACCGCGCCGACACCGATCAGCCCCAGCCCGTACCAGACCAGCATATGGCTGTCGCCGCCAAGCAGGGCGCGGTCGATGGCGAGCTGCGTGACACGCGGGACCAGCAGACTCAGGCCCATCTGCGCGAAGGCGAGGGCGAAGCCGGCGACGGTGAGCCGCTTGTAGTCGCCGAGAAGCTTGGTGATGCGCCAGAACGTCCTCATCCGAGGGAGAGCTTACCCGTCTGCAAACCGTGCCCGGCGCAGTAGGCACAGGGCCGTTGTAACCTTTCAGCCCATGGCTTCGTCTAACTGGGAAAAGTGGCGTCTGCCCGCCGACCCGTCGCCTGCCGATCTCGCGCGGGCCGCGGCGGGCGAGCGCCAGGCGTTCAGGATGATCGTGGAGCGGTACCAGCACATGGTGTACTCGGTGGCCTACAACGTGCTCGGCAACCACGCCGACGCCGAAGACGCGGCCCAGGACGCCTTCCTGCGCTGCTACCGCTCGCTGCCCCAGTACCGCAGCGAGGCGTCGTTCTCGACGTGGCTCTTCCGCCTCGCCCTGACGGCGGCCATCGACGCCCAGCGGCGCGAGCGGCGCCGGCCCGAACCGGTGGACGTTCCCGAGGTCGCCGGCGAGGCGGCGGCCCTCGCGCCGGGGATCGACGCGGCGACCATCGCCCGCGCCCTCGCCGACCTGCCCGAGGACTACCGGACGCCCACCGTGCTCCGCGACGTGTACGGCCTTCCGTACCACGAGATCGCCGAGCTGACGGGGCGTCCGCTCGGCACCGTCAAGGTCATGGTCCATCGCGGCCGCGCCGCCCTGCGTCTGCGCCTGCGCGCCGAGCGGGAGGCCTGATGGACTGCAGCGGCGTCCGCGCCCTCATGAACCGGTACATCGACGGCGAGCTCGGGTACCTCGAGACCGCCGAGTTCCAGCGGCACCTCGCCTTCTGCCCTGACTGTTCGCTCGAGTTCCGCGAGCTGAGCGCGCTGCGCGGCACGCTGGCCGCGTGGGGCGATGTGCCGCTGGCGCCGCCGGCGGGTTTTGCGAACAGGGTCATGACGGCCGTCGCCACGGAGCCGTTGCCCGGCTCGCCGCGGCCGCTCGCCGACGTCGTGAGTGATGTGCTCGAGTGGCTTGACCAGTCCCTCGGCAGGGTCAGGCTGCCGGGCGGCCGGACGATGCCCGTCAAGAACCTCCTCGGCTGGGCGATCGCCCTGGTCGCCGTCGTCATCGGCTTCGGCCGGCGTCGCGGGCAGGACCAGGCCAAGACGAGGGTCTCCCGAGCCGCTGGGGCGGCACGGCGATGAGAGGACCGTGGTGACGCTCGACCGTGCACAGATCGAGGCGCTGCTCCCGCACCGCCCACCCTTCCTGTTGCTCGACCAGGTGGACGATCTCGAGCCGGGCGTACGTTGTGTCGCCCGGCGCACGTTGCGTGACGACGACTTCTGGTTCGCCGGGCACTTCCCCGGGAACCCCGTCATGCCCGGCGTTCTCATCGTCGAGGCGCTCGCCCAGGCCGCCTCGGTGGCGGCGGCGAGCGCCGGCGGCGGGGAGGGCAAGATCGGCCTGTTCGCGGGCATCGACAAGGTCCGCTTCAAGCGTCTGGTGAAGCCCGGGGACACGCTGGTCCTCGAGGCGACGATCACCTCGACGCGCGGTGCGGTCGGCCGGGCCGCCGTCAGGGCGACGGTCGACGGGCAGCTCGCCTGTCGGGGCGAGCTGTTGTTCGCCGTCGCCGACGCGGCGGCCGTCGCCGGCGGCGAGGCGAAGCTGTGAACGTCGCCGGGCCCACCTGCGTCGACGGGCTTGTGTGCGCCGTCAGTCGCGGCGGCGCCGGGTCGGCGAACGTCGCCGGTCGCGGCTGTGCCGGCGGGCGCGTCTCCGCCGCCCGCCGGCGTTTCGAGGTGCGGCGGTGATCGGCTTGCGTCGCGGCCTCGTGCGTGGGGCGCGCATCTCAGCGCTCGGTGTCCATGTGCCGGAGCGCGTCATGACGAACGACGAGATCTCGCGGTTCCTGGACACGTCGGACGAGTGGATCGCCTCGCGCACCGGCATCCGCGAGCGCCGTATCGCGCGTCCCGACGAGGCTGCGTCCGACCTGGCCGAGGTCGCCGCCCGCCGCTGTCTCGAGTCGGGAGGCGTCGACCCCACCGACCTGGACCTCGTCATCGTCACGACGATCTCGCCCGACCACATGATGCCGGCGACGGCGTCGATCGTCTGTGAGCGTATCGGCGCCGTGAACGCCGGGGCGTTCGACATCCAAGCCGGGTGCACGGGGTTCGTGTACGGTCTCGCGACGGCCGCCGCCTTCGTGTCGGCGAACATCTACCAGAACGTCCTCGTGCTCGGCGCCGAGGTCCTCTCGAAGATCCTCGACTGGGAGGACCGCGGCACGTGCGTGCTCTTCGGCGACGGCGCCGGCGCCGTCCTCGTGCAGCCGACCGACAACGGGAGCATCTTCTCGTTCGATCTCGGCAACGACGGCAGCGGGGCGCCGTTCCTGAACATCCCCGCGGGAGGTACGCGCGAGCCGGCCACGCTCGAGACGGTGCGCGCCCATCGCCATACCATGCACATGACCGGCAGCGAGGTCTTCAAGTTCGCCACGCGCACCGTCGTCAAGTCATGCGCCAAAGTCCTCGGCGACGCCGGCCTCAGCGTCGCGGACGTCGACCTCTTCGTCCCGCATCAGGCCAACATCCGCATCATCGAGTGGGCGGCGCGGCGTCTCGGGTTCGACGAGCGTCAGGTGTTCGCCAATCTGGACCGTTACGGCAACACGTCGTGCGCGTCGATCCCCCTCTGTCTCCACGAGGCCTGCCAGACGGGTCGCCTGAAGAAGGGGGACACGCTGCTCATGGCCGGTTTCGGCTCGGGGCTGACCTGGGGTTCGTGTCTCACCAGGTGGGAGCTGTAGCCTGATCCTGTGAAGAAGGTCGTCCTGATGTTCCCCGGCCAGGGGTCGCAGGCCGTCGGCATGGGCTGCGATCTCGCGGCCGCCGACCCGCTCATGCGCGAGACGTTCGCCGAGGCCTCGGAGGTGCTCGGCTACGATCTCGCGCGACTCTGCGCGGCCGGGCCTGCGGAGATCCTCGACCGCACCGACCACACACAGCCGGCCTTGCTTGTCGTCTCGGTCGGCATCTTCCGGATCCTCCGCCGCGAGGGCCTGTGCTTCGCGGCCGCGATCGGCCACAGCCTTGGCGACTACTCGGCGCTGGTCGCCACCGGGGCGCTGGACCTGCGGACGGCGGTGCGCGTGGTGCGGCGGCGCGGCGAGGAGATGCTCGCCGCCGCCGAGCGCGCGCCGGGCGGCATGGCGGCCGTCATCGGCTTGCCCGACGATGTGGTCGACGAGCTTTGCGCCGGCATCGACGGCGTCTGGCCGGCGAACTACAACGCCCCCGGGCAGGTCGTGGTCAGTGGGACCCGTGGCGGTCTCGATGCCCTGACGCAGGGCGCCGCCGCGGTGGGCGCCAAGAAGGTCGTGCCGCTCGCCGTCAGCGGCGCCTTCCATACGCCGCTCATGGAAGCGGCGCTGGTGCCGCTGCGGGCCGAGCTCGAGGCGGTCGACTGGCGTTCGCCAGATCCGCCGTTCTTCTCGGCGACGAGCCTTCGCTTCGAGCGTACGGACCTCGCCGGGCTGCTCGCGCGTCAGCTCGTCTCGCCGGTGCGTTTCGCGCCGGCCGTGAGCATGATGTGGGCGGCGGGGTATGATTCGTACCTTGAGGTGGGGTCAGGTTCCGTGCTCAGCGGTCTCGTGCGGCGCATCGCGCCGCAGGCCGCGGTCGCACGGGCGTCGGACGTCGCGACGGTGACCTCCCTTATCGAGGAAGGCTGGTACGTGGAGGCGCCGTGACGATCGAACTGGACCTGAACGGCGCGGTCGCGCTGGTGACCGGCGCCGGCCGCGGCATCGGCCGCGACATCGCGCTGGCCCTGGCCGTGGCCGGCGCCGACGTCGCCGTCAACGACCTCGCCGACGAAGCTGCCTGCGCGGCGGTCGTCGCCGGCGTCGAAGAGTGTGGGCGCAGGGGTCTCGTCGTCATGGCGGATGTTTCCGACGAGCAGCAGGTCGAGGCCATGGTCGTTCGGGTCGAGGACGAGCTCGGCCCGCTCAGCGTCGTCGTCAACAACGCCGGCATCACGCGCGACAACGTCGTCATGATGATGAGCGCCGCTGACTTCGACGCCGTCGTCGCCACCCACCTGAGGGGCACGTTCCTCGTGTCGAAGGCGGCGGCGCGGCGCATGTTCCGCCGCCGCGCCGGAAGTATCATCAATATGTCGAGCGTCGTGGGACGACGCGGCAACGCGGGACAGGTGAACTACGCCGCAGCCAAGGCCGGTATCCTCGGGCTCACGAAGTCGCTCGCCAAGGAGCTCGGCGGCCGCGGTGTCCGCGTGAACGCCATCGCGCCGGGGTACATCGACACGGCGATGACCCAGGCGCTTCCGGAGGAGGCGCGCAAGCTGATCGTCGACAACACGCCCCTTCGCGCGATCGGCGCGCCGGCCGACGTGGCCGATGCCGTGGTGTTCCTGGCGTCGCCGCGGGCGCGCTTCATCACCGGCGTCACGCTCCCGGTCGATGGCGGTCTGGGGGTCTGACGTGGCGGTGACGGATGACGCGGAGGACGCCGCTGTGAGTGCAGCCAACGGCAGCGCCGGCACTCAGCCGGCGCGGCGCGTCGTCGTCACCGGCATGGGCGTGGTCTCGCCTCTCGGTTGCGAGGTCGACCGCTTCTGGCGCCGCCTGGTCGCGGGCGAGTCGGCCGTGCGTGAGATCACGCGCTTCGACCACAGCGACCAGCGCGTGCACATCGCCGCCGAGGTGCCCGACTTCGACCCCGTCGAGTACGTCGACAAGCGCACGGCCCGTCGCCTTGACCTCTTCGGCCAGTACGCCGTCGCGGCGGCGAAGATGGCCCGCGACGATGCGGGCGTCGAACCGCGCGCCGAAGCGGAACGTACGGGCGCCTTGGTCGGCAGCGGCGTCGGCGGTCTGCAGACCCTGCACGTCGAGATCGAGAAGCTGCTGAACCAGGGTCCCGAGCGCACGAACCCGTTGCTCATCCCGATGATGATCCCGAACATGGGCGCGGCGCAGGTGTCTCTGGAGCTCGGGACGAAGGGGCCGCTGAGCTCGACCTGTACGGCTTGCGCCGCGGGGTCCGATGCCATCGCCCAGGCCTTCCACGTGATCCGCCGCGGCGACGCCGACGTCATGTTCGCCGGCGGCAGCGAGGCGCCGATCTCGGCGATCGGCGTCGCCGGCTTCGCCGCGGCGCGCTCGCTCTCGCGACGCAACGACGACCCGCAGGCAGCCTCGCGGCCGTTCGACGCCGGGCGCGACGGCTTCGTGATAGGCGAGGGCGCCGGCTGTCTCGTGCTCGAGGAACTCGAGCACGCCCTCCGGCGCGACGCTCGCATCTACGCCGAGCTGGCCGGCGTCGGCTTCAGCTCGGACTCCTTCCACATGACGGCGCCCGACGAGACCGGCAGGTCGCAGGCGCGGGCCATGAGGGCGGCGTTGGACATGGCCGGCCTGCGGCCGGGGGACATCGCCTACATCAACGCCCACGGCACGGCGACCAAGACAGGCGACGTCGCCGAGACCAAGGCCGTCAAGATCGCCTTCGGCGGGCATGCCCGCAAGGTCGCCATCTCGTCCAACAAGTCGATGATCGGCCACTGTCTCGGCGCCTCCGGCGCGATCGAGGCCGTCGCCACCGTCCTCACCATGGTCAACAGTCTGGCTCCGCCGACGATCAACCTGACCGACCCCGACCCGGAGTGCGACCTCGACTACATCCCGCTCGAGTCGCGCTTCATGAAGGTCGATGCCGCCGCTTCGAACAGCTTCGGGTTCGGGGGCCACAACGTCACTCTCGTGTTTCGCCGGTACGACGGCTGACGCCGTCCCGCCGGCCTCGTCCATGAGCGTCACCGTCGAGATCGAACGCAAGGACTCCCAGCCCGCGAGGCCGGAGTGGGTCTGCCCGTCGTGCAAGCGTGGCGCCCGGTCTGCCGACGTCAGCGCGAACCTCTTCGTCTGCCCCTCGTGCGGTCACCACCTGCGGGTGAGCGCGAGGGAGCGCGTGGCACAGCTCGCCGACCGCGACAGCTTCGACGAACTGTGGCCGACGGTGCGGACCCTCGACCCCCTTGAGTTCGTGGACCTCGAAGCCTATCCGGACCGCGTCCGTGAGGCGCAGGCCAAGACCGGCCTCGACGAGGCGATCGTCACCGGGACGGCGACCATCGACGGCAGCGCCTGCGTGCTCGCGGTCATGGATTTCGGGTTTCTCGGCGGGAGCATGGGCAGCGTCGTCGGAGAGAAGCTGTGGCGCTGCGCGGAACTCGCCGCCGTCGAGGGTCTGCCGCTGGTCGCGGTCTGCAGCTCCGGCGGGGCCAGGATGCAGGAGGGCATCCTCTCACTCATGCAGATGGCCAAGACGACCTGCGCCGTCGATGTCGTGAACGAGGCCGGCTCGCCCTTCGTGACGATCCTCGCCGACCCCTGTACAGGCGGGGTCATGGCGAGCTTCGCGGCGCTGGCCGACATCTGCATCGCCGAGCCGGGGGCGCTGCTCTCGTTCTCGGGCCCGCGCGTGATCGCCGAGACGACGCGCGAGCCCCTGCCCGAGGGGTTCGGCACCGCCGAGCGCAACCTCGAGCTCGGGCACCTCGACGCCGTGGTGCCCCGTAACGAGCTCAAGGCCAGGGTCGGCAGCTACTTGCGACTGCTGAAGGGGGGTGACTCCCCTGAACGACGAACCGCACGACGATCGCGAGACCGCGGCAAGAGAGGGCTGGCTCAGGCAGCGGCTGACAGAGCTCGGGCGCTTGCCGCTCTTGCCCGGCGTTCATCTCTCCGAAGAGGTCGAGAAGCTGCAGAGCCGGCTCAAGAGGCTCCAGCGCGAGAAGAGACGCCATGACGCCTGGTTGACCGTCGAGATCGCGCGTCACAAGGACCGTCCTCGCACGCGTGACTACATCTCGTATCTGATCCGGGGGTTCGAGGAGCTCAAGGGCGACCGGCTGCGCGCCGACGACCCGGCGATCGTCGGTGGCCTCGGATGGTTCGGCGACCGCGCCGTCCTGGTCGTCGGCCACCAGAAGGGACGCACCCTCGACGAGCAGACCGTACACAACTTCGGGATGGCGCGTCCCGAGGGGTATCGCAAGGCGCAGCGTCTGTTCACGCTCGCCGAACGGCATCGGCTCCCGGTCCTCACCTTCGTCGACACGCCCGGCGCGTACCCGGGGGTCGCCGCAGAGGAGGGCGGCCAGGCACGGGCGATCGCCGAGACGATGCTGAAGATGGCACGCCTGACCGTGCCGGTGGTCGCGACGGTGATCGGCGAGGGGGGGTCCGGCGGAGCCCTCGCCCTGGCCGTCGCCGACCGCGTCCTTATGCAAGAGAACGCGACCTATTCCGTGATCTCACCGGAGGGCTGCGCGGCGATCCTCTGGCGCGACGCCGGCTTCGCGCCGCAGGCCGCCGAGGCGCTGCGGCCCACGGCGTCGCAACTGTTCGACTTGGGCGTGATCGAGAAGGTGATCGAGGAGCCGCGCGGCGGCGCGCACAACAACCCCGAGGCGGCCGCCGCCAAGGTCGGCGAGGCCATCCGCGCGGCGCTCGCCGAGCTCGACCAGGTCGAGCCCGGCGAGCGCCGCGCCCAGCGCCGCGAGCGCTTCCGCCGCCTCGGGGCGTGGGCCGAGCCCGACGCCGGTGGCACTGTGCTCTCGGCGATCCCCGACCTGGGGCCGTGAGTGCTGCGCTGCCGGCGCTCAGTCGGCGGCGAAGCGGCGCCGCGCGTACGCCTCGAGCGGCACCTCGGGTTCTTCCCCGACCACGACGTCGGCGATCACGCGTCCGGTCAATGGGGCGCAGAGGATGCCGTTCGGGCAGAACCCGCAGGCGGTGACGACGTTCGGGTGCTCCTCGAGCCGCCCGAGCACCGGCAGGAGGTCCTCGGTGAACCCCATCACGCCGCCCCACCAGCGGATGATGGCCGTGTCGGAGAGCGCCGGATGCACACGCGCTGCCATGCCGAGCACGATGCGCTGGATGTCGAGCGTCGTCGCGGCGCTCACGCTCTCGAGCAGGAAGTCGCCATGGGTGTCCTGGGGCCTGGCGCCGCCGATGGTGAGGCCGCCGTGCCGGGTCTGCCGCCAGTAGATGTAGGGGTCGACACCGTAGAGGCAGGCGACCTCCATGAGGGGCGGCAGCGGCTCGGTGACGAAGATCTGCCCGCGTTGCGGCCGGACCGGCACGTCGAGGCCGAGCGGAGCCAGGAAGGGACGTGTCCACGGCTCGAGGGCGACGACGATCTGGTCGCAGAGGACGTCACCCTCGGGAGTGCGCACGCCGACGATCCGGCCGGTCGGGGCAGGGCTGCGGCCCTCAGGCGCGGCGTCGCCGCCCGGGGCGGCATGGCCGCCGGTCGGCGCGGCGGCGCTGCCGGGCGCGCCGCCGGCGGAGCGCGCGCCGGTGATGCCGGGATAGTGCCGCGGCTCCGCCGCGACCAGGCCGCCCGGCGTCTGTACGAGCAGCGCCGTCGCCGGCGTGCCCTGGCGCACCCGGCCGCCATGCCGCGCCGTCCCCAGAGCGAGGGCGTAGCACAGCATGATCGGGTTCACCTGACCGTCCATGGGTCGCAGCCAGCCGCCCAGCGTGTCCTCAGGGAAGAGCGGCGAGAGCGCGAGCGTCTGCTCGCGGTCGAGCCAGCGCACGTCGTACCCCTGTTCGAGGTGGCCGCGGAACTCGGCGTCGATCTCGTCCTTGTCGGTGTCGCCTTCGAGCACGACCTGCAGGGTGCCGGAGCGGAAGTATTCGACGTCGATGCCGGCGGTGTCGAGGAGCTCCTCGGCGAGCCGGGGCCACAGCTCGGCGGAGCGGTAGTAGTAGTCGACCAGCGGCGACCCGGGGTCGACGGCGGTGTCGAGCAGGCCGCCGTTGCGCCCGCTGGCTCCCTGGGCGATATCGCCCGCCTCCAGGAGCAGGACGTCGACGCCCCGCTTGGCGAGCTGGTAGGCGATCGACGTGCCGCTAGCGCCGCCACCGAGCACGACGACGTCGCACGAGGAAGGGAAAGGGGCAAGCAGGTCGCTCATCCGCGCGACATGTCTGTGAACCGGTCGGTCATGCGCTCGCCGTGCGTACGCGGCAGTCGCTCATGCGCGGGTCGTGTGCGTAGCGGTCGGTCATGCGCGTGGCGGTCAGTCATGGCCGGCATGATACCAGCCGTCGGCGGAGCCGGGGCCCGCCGCCGCCCAAGCGACGCCCAGTCGCGAACCGCCGTCGCCGATGCGCCGCGACGACGCTCGCCCGCCGTCGCCCCACGTGCACCGACTCTCGACGAGCCGCCGCCCGCCCCGCGGCCGCCCGACGCGACCGCGCCGTCGCGTCCCGCTCAGAGCCGCGCGAAGACCGCCTCGACGCGGCTGCGCACGAAGCGCTGGAGCTCGTTCAGGGCGGCGTTACCGTGCAGCCAGACCTGGCCCACGGGGTCCGCGGCCGCGACGGTGCTGCCCTCTTCCGTGGGAAACACGGCAATGGGCAGCGCCATCGCGGCCGGCAGCGAGGGGTCGATCGAGAAGGCCTTCGCCGCCGCCCCGGGCATACCGACGAGCAACAGCATGTACTCGGCGTCGATCCGCGGACTGAGCGCGGCGCCGCCGATCTCTGCGTACACGGCGAGGCCATCCTGCTCGAGGAGCTCCTTGAGGCGCGCGACGGCGGCCGGCGGCGCCAGCGGGGAGGCCGCTGCGATGCGATACGCGCCGGCGGCGGCATGCCTGGCGGCGTCATCCGGCGCCGGGAACGTCGCCCGCAGGTACCGGACGATGTCGTCGCTGCCGAGGACGACCCGTTCGCCGTCCTGCAGGGCGGGCACGGAAGCTTGGCCAGTGACGGCGAGGAGCTCCTGCCGCTCCTCGCGCTTCGCCGGTACGTTCACCGTCAGGTATGTGAGGCCGAGCTCCGTCATCGCCTGGCGCACCACGTGACAGGACGGACACCACTCGACCTGGTAGAGGGTCAGCACAGGCACCTCCGATAGCCCACTGGGCTGTCAGTCTGGCAGTGGTTCCGTGTCCCAGTCGGAAGGCACGAACGCCTTCCCTGCTTCGGCGCCGACGACGAGCATCACGGTGCCCGGTTCCGTGGCGACCGCGCCGCGGACGGTCGCCGGGTCCGGCACCCAGAGGAAGGTGCCGGCGGGGGCGTCGACCTCCCGGCCGGCGACGCGGTACGTCGCGTGCCCGCTGACGATGAGGAAGAGCTCCTCGTGGTTCGTCCCCGTCTCGTCATGGTCATGGGTGAGGACGTCGCCCGCGTTCGTGGCGCGTGCCAGATTGGTCCCGAAGGCGCCGATCTGGAAGTAACGCCGTATCGGTTTCCATTCGGTGCCTGGCGAGTCGCCCTCTTCGTACGGGATCTCGTCGATGTGCGCGACCTGCCAGGTCGCGTCCTCGGTGTCAGCGCCCATGGCTGTCCCTCCTCGTCCTGATCGTCTCGCAGGCTCTCAACCAGTCTCTCCGTTCGTCGCCGGGGCCCAAACGCACCGAGTCTCGGTGGACGGTGGCACGGTGCGTCCGACTCGCGCGCCGGCCATGCATGCGACTGGCGCCCCGGTGGTGCGCCCGAGTCCTATGCCCATCGCCGGTGTGTGCGCGCCCATGTGTGCGGGAAGCATCCGTGCGACGAGACCCACATGGTCGACGGGGCCGACGGCATCCGCATGGTCGACCGCTGTGCGAAGGAGAACGAATGTGAAGACCGAGGAAGAGGGGGGCGCGCGCGGCGCAGCCGCTCGCGCGCCCGGGAGCGACGACGAGGTGCGCGCACGTCTGACGCCGCGGCAGTATGACGTGACACAGTGCAGCGCCACCGAGCCCCCGTTCGACAACGAGTACTGGGACGAGCACCGTGACGGCATCTACGTCGACGTCGTCAGCGGCGAGCCGCTCTTCAGTTCGCGCGACAAGTACGACTCAGGGACGGGGTGGCCGAGCTTCACCCGGCCGTTGCGTCCCGACGCCGTGACGACGAAGGCCGACTTCAAGCTCGTGATGCCGCGCACCGAGGTGAAGGCCGCTGCGTCCGGGTCACACCTCGGCCATGTCTTCAAGGACGGGCCCAAACCGACGGGCCTGCGCTACTGCATGAACTCCGCCGCCTTGCGCTTCGTCCCGAAGGAAGACCTCGAGCGCGAGGGCTACGGCGAGTACGCCGCGCTGTTCGAGGACGGCGCTGGGACGGCGGGGTAGGCGCCGTCTTCGGGAGCGGCGCTGGGACGAGCCCGTCGGCCGCCCTCTTCGGGAGCGGCGCTGGGGCGACGGGCAGACGGCCCTCAGAAGAGCGGCTGCTGGACGGGGCCGCCGGGGGCGGCCGCGACGAGCGGCGACTGGTTCCACTCGACGCCGTCGAGCAGGCGGCCGCCCGACGTCTGCGAGGACCCGCCCCAGCCCTTGAACGTGAAGGCGACGCTGGCGGTGAGGCAGCGGTCGCGCAGGCTGCGCAGCCATCCAGGCTGCGGAGGCCTGCGCCCCGGTCCTGACTCGCCGCCGGCGATCACGAGGTCGATGTCCGTCAGGTCAAGCGCGTCGAGCGGCCCGAGCAGCGGCTCGGCCGAGACGTGACGGATCGCGGCCGGGACGCGGCGCAGGGCATCCGCCCGCGCCGCGTAGCGGCCGCTCTCGACCGTCACCCCCATCCAGACGTTCGCCGGCCAGGGCAGCGACGGTGCCAGCGCCAGCATCCGTTCGGGTCGCTTCGTGAGCACGTGGAAGACGTGCTGCGGCGCCCGCTCCATGACGCTGAACACGGCGCGCACATAGTTGTCCGGGATGCCCTCGTGGAAGAGGTCGCTCATGGAGTCGACGAAGACGCGCCGCGGCCGCTTCCAGCGTAGGGGCAGTACGAGGCGTTCCGGGCGAAGCTGCAGGTCGAAGCCGTGCTCGTAGTGGTGGCCGGGGATGCCGCGCCAGCGTTCGGCGAACCGTTCCGCATAGCAGTGCCGGCAACCGTCGGAGACCTTGGTGCAGCCGGTGACGGGATTCCACGACTCCCACTTCGCGGGTGAGCGTTGGGCACGTGTGTCCATCGTCCAAGTGTAACCGGGAGCGCGGCCGGCCCTGTGTGGGGGACGGGCCTCCGGAACGGCGGAACCGATCTTGTGACGGCGCATGAGATCACCCGACGGCGCGGCGCCCTGATGGCCCGGCGGCATGTCGCGTGCCGCCGAGGTACTATGGCGGCTCCATGCCTGAGTCGACGCAACAACGCCCAGCCGAGTACTTTCTGCCCCAGTCCGTGCTGCCGCGGGCCGTGGCCTATCTCATGGACAGCTTCATCGTGGCCGTGTTGACCATGGTGCTCGGGGCGCTGGGGCTGATTAAAGGGCTGACGTTGTCGAGCTTCGACCAAGCGGCGATCCGCGACCTGATGCAGTCGGGCTCCGGCATCACCATCACCATCATCCTGTTCGCGTACTTCCTCATCTGTGAAGGGGCGTGGGGGCGCACGCTAGGGAAGCTCGCCTTGGGCATGCACGTCATCAGGGTCCAGGACGGGACGCCGTGCGGCTGGTCGCGCTCGCTCATCCGCAACTGCATCCGGCCGCTCGACTTGTTCTTCCTCGGACTGCCCGGGGCCGCCGTCGTCCTCATGACGCCCGGCCGACAGCGCATCGGCGACCTTCTCGGAGGGACGCTCGTCGTGCGCACGCTGAACGTGCCCGCCGAGGTGGCCGCGGTCATTCCGGGGGCGATGCGCCGCTGCCCGGACTGTGGACGGCTGACCGGCGCCAGCGCCCCGTGTCCGGGGTGCTCGGCGCCGCCACCGGTCGCCCCGGAGGCGGCCCGCCGCCAGTTCGGCACGGCCATGATGCAACCGTTTGCCGGCATGATGGCGGCGGGCGAGGCGGCGGCCGCGCTTCGGTCTGCCGCGCAGGAGGTACTGGCCGCCGAGGCCGCCTATGCGGAGGCCTCGGCGGCCGAGAGCGCGCGACTCCACGACGAAGTTGCCGCCGCCGAAGGACCGTTCGTACACCCCGATGAGGCCCCCGACCTGTCCAAGGACTACGTCTCGGCTTGGCGGCGTCTGATGGCCGCGGTCGACGGGCTGCGCACGCGTCGCGCGGACCTCGACGCCAAGCTGGCGCTCACGAGGGTGCCGCCCGGACAGGTCCTCGCATCGGACCCGGTGCTTCGCGGTGTGCTGCATGAGGTCGAGCCCTACCTGGACGCCGAGGACGACGAGGCTGTGCTGGCGGCGTTCATGGCGCGGACGTCGGGGGCGGGCGAGCCGACCGCCGGGGCGTCCGACGAGCGGGAGGCGCCGGCGGGCCTCGAGGGCCCGCCGCAGTCGTAGCCCGCGCGTCGCAGCTTCCGGGCAGGGCCCGCGCTCAGGCACGCTTGCTTTGCAGCGACACCAGCTTCTGCTTGAGGTCGGCCTGCATGCGCACCAGCTCGCTCTCGGCGGCGATGCGCTTCTGGTGGCCCTCTTCCTGGATCCTGATCGTCTCCTCGAGGGTGGCGATGAGGTCATCGTTGGCCTTCTTCAGGGTCTCGACGTCGACGATGCCGCGCTCGACCTCGCGGCCGACCTTGGCCGCCCCGGTCTTCAGCAGCTCGGCGTTCTTGGCGAGCAGCTCGTTGGCGGTGTCGGTGACTTCTTTCTGCAGCTCGAGCGCCTGCTGCTGGCGGTAGAGGCTCAGGGCGATGACGATCTGGTTCTTCCAGAGCGGGATGGTGTTCGTGATCGAGCTCTGGATCTTCTCGACGAGGTTCTGGTCGTTGTCCTGGATGAGGCGGATCTGAGGCGCCGTCTGGATGGCGATCATCCGCGTGAGCTTGAGGTCGTGGACGCGGCGCTCGAAGCGCGCCATCGCCTGGCGGAAGTCGGTGAGCTGCTGGGCGACGAGCGGGTCGCCGGACTCGCGCGCCTGGGCCTCGAGGGCCGGGAGCTGGTTGGTCTGCAGGTCGGCGAGGATCTCGTCGCCGGCGGCGATGTAGAGGTCGAGTTGGCCCAGGTACTCGAGGTTGAGCTCATACATCTTCTCGAGCACGGTGACGTCCTTGAGCAGGCCCATGCGGGCGCGCTCGAGGCCGTCGAGCAGGCGCTCGACGTTGGCCGAGATCTTCTTGTAGCGGTTGTTGAACTTCTTGAACGCGTCGAGGAAGCGGCCGACGAGGGGGATGCGGGCCCCGGGCGAGCCGGCGGCGAGGCTGTCGACGTCGAGCTCCTTCACCTTGGTGAGGAGCTCGGCGAGGGCCTCGCCGGCCTCGCCCGTGTCCTTCGTCCTGATATCGGCGAGCAGGCTGTCGGAGAACGTCGCGAGCTTGTTCTGCGCCGGCAGCCCGAACTGGATCACCATCTGCGGGTCGCGGACGTCGACCGTCCGCTTGATCTCCTCGACCTTGGCGAGCGCGGCCGGCGAGAGGTCGCCCGCCGAGGGGGCGGCGGTGGGGGCGCCGGCGAACGCCGGCGCCCCCACCGCCGCGTCGCTCTTCCTTGGCGCCGCCGCGCCGGCGTTCTGAGGCGCGCGCGGCCCGGTCGAAGCGGTATCGTCGGTCATGTCGTTCTCCCCGTGGTCGTGTCGGCGCCGGACGGCCGGGCCGCCGGGCTCATCAGGTTGTCCATCTGGACGGTCTTCTCGAGGAGCGAGACCTCGCTGTCGAGGTCGATGACCTCGTGCTCTAGCAGATCGGCCAACTGCTTGTCGAAGGCCTGCTGGATGGCGTCGAGGGACGTCTCGGCTCGCGTCAGCGTCTCCTGCAAGCCAGGCGCCGTCGTGCTCCGGGCGACGAGCCCCGCGTAGCCGCGGACGATGCGGTAGGCGGCCTCGAGGTAGTACGTGAGGAAGGCGCGCGCCAGGTCGATCTGCCGGGGCTCTCGAGTCAGCTCGGCGAGGATCTTCTCGGCGGACGCGCAGAGGCGGGCGACGCGGTCGCGGACCTCCGGGCGCGGGATGCCTTCGGCGGCCTCGAGGATGCCGTCGACCCGAGTCTGGGCCGCGGTGATCACCTGGGCGGCGCCGGCGTCGGTCCCCTTGGGCAGGGCCGCCCGGTCTGCCGCGGGCAGCAACGGCGGCGGCGCCGGCAGGCTGCCGGCGGGGGCGTCGCCGAACATCAGGGCACGGAACTGCGGGCGCACGAGGAAGGCCTGGAGGATCGAGACTCCCTGGCTCAGGGCGAGGACCGCGAGCGCCACGCCGAGGTAGCCGCTGAAGGCGAGGCCGATGGACATGACCGCGACGAGCAGGTAGACGAGACCCGAGGCGATCCATTCCGCTCTGCGCCCACGGGTCCCGATGTAGAAGTAGCCGAGCCACGAGAGCCCGGGGACGAACGTCCACAGGATCCAGGCCGAGTACCGCCACCACCAGCGGCCCCGGCGGTGGGCGAGTTGGGCCCGATACACGTCCCCGGGACCGGGCGGCGCGACCTCCAGCGGTCGAAGCTGCTGGACGTCGCGGACCTGGGCGGCTGGATGGCCGTTCTCGCAGTCGCCGTAGGCGGTGACCCAGACCCAGCGTCCGCAGGTCTCGCAGAACCCTCCGAGGGGCATGTCACTCCTTCGTCCTCGCCGCGTCGGCGCGCCACGACCATGGGCCGGCTCGCCTGCGCGGCGCGCCCGCACGGGCCTTGGAGAAGCATAGCCCGTGAGAGCGCGCCTGACACCGGGGAGCGCTCTCGGGTGTGTGGCCCCCGACCGCTGCCGAGCGGGATTGTTGACGAGGGCGGGCGTCAGAGCATATGGTGAAGGCCGTTCACAACGCGAACATGGGTCACATGGGCGAACAGCGTTCACATAGCGCCGGGAAGAAGACACGGGGGCCGGCGCTCCCGGCTTCTGTGAGGAGCCGCGGGCGCGAGTCTGCAGCGGCCGCCGTCAGACGGCGGGATCTTCGCCGCCAGGAGACCCGCGACGAGATCATCGCGGCGGCGCGTCAGATCGTCGTCGAGCAGGGTGCAGACCACCTTACGGTGCGCGAGATCGCCCGGCGCACCCACTTCACTCCATCAGCGCTGTACCGATACTTCGAGGGTGGACGGCGGGAGATCCTTCTTGCGCTGACACGTCTGAGTGTCGATGTCCTGGATGGCTACCTTGCGCGCCTGCGCAGCTCATCGTCGCCGGCAGAGCGCATCGTAGCTATGGGGGCGGCGTACGTGCACTTCGCGCGCGACCACGCGCGCGAGGAGAAGCTGCTGTTCGACAGCGTCACCGCTATGGAACCCCGCGACCTCGCCGAGCCCGACGAGTCGTTCCTCGCCCCGGAGGGGGTCTTCCGCCTGCTTGAGTCTGCGCTCACGGAGGGCATGGCCGACGGCACCTTTCGCATCGCCGAGAAGGACGTGATGCTGGTGATCTTGAGCATTTGGGCCTTCGTCCATGGACTCGTGGCGGTCGAGGGCTTGCGCGAGCTGCACGGCGGAGTCTCCGACGAGCGTGTGCGGGGGCTGATCCGCGCTTACCTCACCGGTCTGGGAGGCGACTGGGCCGGCGCACGCCCGGCTCGGGGGATGTAGTGACCCATCGCCTCGCGTCGGCTGCGCGCCTCGCCGGTCTGTCTGCGCAGCGCCCCCGTCTCATGGTCGCGATCTGGTTGGCCGCCGCTGTCGCCTGCGTGTTCGTATATCTGGCTTGGGGCGACGCCCTCGCGGCGACCGACGATTTCTTGACGACTCCTGAAGCGAAGCAAGTCGAACGCCTCGTCGCCGCTCGTCTTCCCGGCATCGCGGCCGACACTGAGGTCGTGGTCGTGAGCGCGGCGGCAGAACAAGCGGGCGGGGTACGCAAAGCACTGATGCGCCGTATCGATGAGCTGTCCGAGAGCATCGCGGCCATCGGGCCGAGAGACATCGCCGAGGTACGCTCGTTCAGGAACGAAGAAGATGCTGCGGCGCTGATCTCCCGGGACGGGCGCAGCGCGTTGATCCTCGTGACTCTTGCCGGCAACGCGAGTGATGCGGAGGCTCATGTGCAGCCGCTGTACGACCTGGTCCGCGAGGCCGACGGCCATGACGGCTTCTCGGTGGCGGTGACAGGCAGCGCCACATGGGGCCTCGAACTGCGTGCTCTTGCGGGATCTGACTTACGTCGCGGCGAGCGGATCGGCGTGCCCGTGGCGATCGCCATCCTGATGGTCGTCTCGGGAGCCTTGGTAGCCTCGCTCGTCCCTCTGGCGCTCGCCGCCGTCGCCATACCTGTCGCTCTGGCGCTCACCGTAGCGATGAGTGAGTGGTTCGAGGTGTCCGTGTTCGCCGTGAACATCGTCACGGTGATGGGCCTTGCACTCGGCATCGACTACTCGCTGCTCATCGTGTCACGCTTCCGCGAAGAGCGACGAGCAGGCCATGACGTCGGTGCCGCGATCTCAAGGGCGGCGGCGACGGCCGGCCGGGCAGTCTCCTTCAGCGGGGGCATCGTGGTGTTGGCTCTCACCGGGATGCTCATCGTTCCGTATTCGATACTGACGAGCCTCGGGGCTGGCGCCATCTTCGTCGTGGCCGCTACAGTCGCAGCTGCGCTGACTCTCTTGCCGGCCGTCTTCCGCTGCCTCGGCGAACGGGTGGACTGCGGACGGCTCCGCCGTGCGCAGTGCTATGTCCAGACGCGTAGTACGCCTGATGGCTTGTGGGCGCGCGCGGCACGTGCCATGATGCGCCGCCCGCTCATAGGCTTGATCGTGGGCTGCGGCGCACTCGTCCTGCTCAGCCTCCCGCTCTTCGGCATGAAGATGGGGATGGGAGGCATGCAGGAGTTCCCTGACTCCACGGTCGCCAAGCAGGCGTTTACCATATTGCGGCGTGATTTCTCCGCCGGGCTCGGGTCACCGATCCTCCTCACTGTCGAAGGTGACCTGTCGGACCCGCGCACCAAGGCGCTCTTGAAGCGGGCCGACGACCTTGTGACGGCCGACGACCGCTTCTCGGTGATCGGCTACGAGGCTGCGCCCGCAGGTGACCTCGCTGTCGTCGAGCTCGCGGTCAACGCCGATGTGACCAGCGGTGCGGCCATGGACGCCGTGCACGATCTGCGCGAGAGGGTCGCGCCCGTGGCCGAGGCCCTGGCTCCGGTGAAGGTCCTCATCGGGGGCTCGCCGGCCCTGTATGCGGATGCCATCGACATGATCTCGACGTTCACGCCGTGGGTCATCGGTGTCGTGCTCGGGTTGAGTTTCATGCTCCTCCTGGTCGCGTTCCGATCTCTCGTCATCGCCGTCCAGGCGATAGCCATGAACCTTCTTTCTGTGGGAGCGTCGTATGGTCTCGTGACGCTCGTCTTTCAGGAAGGAGTGGGCGCTGAGATGCTGGGTTTCACGCAGGTGGAGCGTATTCTCGCGTGGCTTCCGCTGCTCATGTTCTGTGTCCTCTTCGGTCTCTCGACGGACTACTACGTGTTTCTGCTCAGTCGGATCCGGGAGCGCTACGATCAGACCGGAGACACGGCCGAGGCCGTGGTCTGCGGTGTGGGGTCTACCGGTGGCATCATCACCGGGGCGGCGGCCATCATGGTCGCTGTGTTCGCCGGCATGGCGATCGGCGACTTGTCGATCTTTCAGCAGCTCGGTTTTGGGCTCGCGGTAGCGATCGCGATCGACGCGACGATCGTGCGGATGGTCATCGTGCCGACGGCGATGACCGTGTTCGGCGGTGTCTCCTGGTATCTGCCGCGTCGGCTCGGCCGGTTCTTGACGAGTGTGTTCGGCGAGGCGCGCGCCGGCGAAGCAGTCCGGCAGACCGCGCGTCCGTGACGGCCGGTCCGCCGATGCGGTCGGCCCACTGAGCGGGTCGCCGGGTCGGCGTCTCACCTCGCAGCGCCTCGGCGAGCTCATCGAGGCCGCCGCCGTCGAAGTACGACTTCAGGAGTCGCACCCGCCTGTGTGTCGTCTGCTTGCGCATGGCACATGGAGTGTGCCCGGGCGGTGTTACATCCGTGTGAGCGTCCAGCGACGGCCGCATGAAGGCATACGCGCACAGCTCGGCCTTCACCGCGCTCATCGCGTCGGGGCTGGACTGGAATGGCCGAGTCCGCTCAGCCCGCAGGCGTCACCCGGGGCCGCGTGCGCATGCGCCAGACGTCACGCACGCCCAGGACCCAGAACGCCGCCAGCGTCCCGAGCCCGAACGACAACCACGACGTGGTCGTCACGCCGAGCGCTTCGGCGAGGGGGCCGGCCAGCGCCAGCCCCGCCGGCCACAGCGCCAGCGAGGACATCCAGTCCCAGGCGACGACGCGGCCCAGGGCCTCGTCCTCGATCTCGGTCTGCAGGGCGGTGTTCCACACCGCGGTCAGCACGCCGATGGCGATGCCGCGTACGGCCTGGACGGCGCCCAGCGACCACGGACCCCCGCCCAGCGCCAGGACGAGTGGCGAGGCGAGCGCCGTCGCCCCCGTCAGGGTGACGGTGATCATCGGCCGTTCCGGCCGGTAGCGGAAGGCGATCGCCGCCCCGATGATCATCCCGAGGCTGAAGACGGCCGTGACCCATCCCCAGGCGGCCGCGGTGTACCCCTGCTGCGTCAGTCCGAGAGGGCCCAGGACCTGGAACGGAGCGATGACGATGCAGAGGACAAGGCAGGCTCGCAGCAACATCGCCCACAGCCAGGTGCGGGAGCGGACCTCGCGCCAGCCGTTGCGCAGCTCGGCGACGAAGCTCTGCGTGGCGCGGCTCCTGGCGAGCGTCGGCGGGCGAACCCCGGCCAGAAAGGCGGCACTGACCAAGAAAGTGGCCGCGTCCACGGCGATCGCGCCGCCGGCGCCGACGACGGCCACCAGTGTTCCGGCCACGGCCGGACCGACCATCCAGCCGAAGTTGTCACTCATGCCCATGAGTGCGTTCGCCCTCTGCAGACTGGCCCCGGGCACGATCTGCGGCAGCAGTGCGCCGGCGGAGGGGCGGAAGAAGGCCTCGGCGCCGCCGTGCACGGCGGCGAGCAGCGCCAGTTGCCACACCTGCGCGGCGCCGCTCAGGAGCAGCACGGCCGTGACCGCCTGGACGGTAGCGCGCGTCAGGTCGCTCGCGACCATGACCTTCTGCCGGGGCAGACGGTCGGCCCACACGCCGCCGACCAGGGCGAGGGCGGCGAGCGGCAGGCTCTGGGCGGCGAGGACGAGGCCGAGATCGGTGCCCGATCCGGTGAGGCCGAGCACGGCGAACGTCAGGGCGACGGGCGTGATGCCGTCGCCGAACACGGACACCGACTGAGCAAGAAAGACGCGCCGGAAGTCGGGCAGGCCCAAGACGTCGAGCCGCTCGCCGAACCGGCGCTTCGATCCGAGACCCGGGGGACTCATGCCCCGAGTCTATCGGCCGACGGGCCCCTCGCGCGCCCCGCGGCCGGCCTACGCGGCCGACCGGAACGCCGCGCGCTCCTCCATCATGCGCTCGAGCTCTCGATGCCGTTCGTCGGTGATGCCCGCGATGAGCTCGGGATGCTCGTCGCGGGCGTGCGCGAACATTGCATCTTTGACCTTGCGCAGGCTGTCCCCTGACGCCACGAACTCGCACTCGACGATGTCAAGATCCTTGCAGGCGAGTGTGTACACCGTCCTCACCACCTCTCGTCACGGCGGAGCAGGGCGCGGAGGGCCTGATGACAAGATACCCCTCGGGCGTCGCAAGGATGCCTCACGGCGGAGTGCGAGTGACCATCCCGTTCTCAGGACGGAGTGCGCGTGACCCTACCGTCTCGGGGTAGAACTGGTCCAAGTGATATGGGGGTGAAGCCGTGGCCGTCTTCGAGAAGCGCAGCGTCATGCCGGTACCGGTGGACGAGCTGTACGCCTGGCACGCGCGTGCCGCGGCCGGCGAACGTTTGACGCCGCCCTGGCGGCGGCGTGTGACCGAACGCTCCGGGAGGTCCATCGACGTCCAGGCGCAGGGCCCCTTCGCGCGCTGGGAGCACCGCCACCGCTTCATGCCCCAAGGCGACGACGCGAGCGTGCTGGACGACCAGGTCGACTTCGCGTTGCCCGGTCCGGAGTCGGCGACGCGCTGGGCCGAGAGCGTCGCGCGACGGCGGGTCGGGCGTCTGTTCGCCTTCCGTCACCGGCGGACGCGGGACGACCTGTCGCGCCACGCCCTGTATCGGGAGAACCCGCGCTTGCGCGTCGCGATCACCGGCGGCAGCGGCTTCATCGGCAGGGCGCTGACGGCGTTCCTGAGCGCCGGCGGGCACGACGTGGTACGCGTGACGCGGCGGCGCGACGCCGGCCCGGGCTGGGTCCATTGGGACCCGGCCACGCCGGCGATCGACGCCGCCGCGCTCGAGGGTGTCGACGCGGTCGTGCACCTCGCCGGCGCGTCCATCGCGGGGCTGTGGACACCGGCCCGCCGGCGCGAGATCATCGCCAGTCGTCGTCAGGGCACCGACCTCATCGCGCGCACTGTGGCCGGCCTCGAGCGACCACCGCGCGTGATCGTGTCGGCGTCGGCGGTCGGATGGTACGGGAGCCGCGGCGGCGAGGCGCTCAGCGAGGACAGCCCGCCGGGCGACGGTTTCCTCGCCGAGGTCTGCAAGGTCTGGGAGGACGCCTTGGAGCCGGCGCGTGAGGCGGGCGTCCGTGTCGTGGTGACGCGCTTCGGGCTGGTCCTGGGGGGTGCCGGCGGCCTGCTTGCCGCCATGCTGCCGGCCTTCAAGCTGGCCGTCGGTGCCCGCTTCGGCGACGGCGACCAGTGGATGAGCTGGGTGGCCGTCGACGATGTCCTCGGCGCCATCCTGACGGCGCTGTACGACACGTCGCTCGAGGGTCCGGTGAACGTCACCGCCCCGCGAGCGGTGACGAACCGGGAGTTCACCGCCACCCTCGCGAGGGTGCTCCGCCGCCCGGCGCTGCTCGCCGCGCCGCGCGCCGTGGTCGAGCGCGGTCTCGGCGAGATGGGTCGGGACCTCCTGCTCACGAGCCAGCGTGTGACGCCGGCCCGCCTGACGGCCGCCGGCTTCACCTGGCTCTTCCCCGACCTCGAGGGCGCCCTGCGCTTCGAGCTCGGGCGCTGAGGCGCCGCGCGGGCGCGACGGCGGCGGGAGTCCGCCTCCGGCGAGCCCACTCTCCAGGGTCTGTGCTGCAGTCAGCCCGAGAGGGCGACCGCGTGCTGCACATTGAGGTCGGTGTCGAGCTGGTCGAGCACGAAGGCGGCCACGTCGGCCCGTGGGATGGGACGGTCGTCGGGAAGCGCGTGGCCAGGCCCCGCCCGGTAGGTGGCGGTGGCCGGCCCGTCGGTGAGCCGGGACGGCCGCACGAGCGTCCAGTCGAGCCCGCTCTGACGGACCGTGACCTCCATCCGCCGCAGGTCACCGGGGTCGGTGGGGGCGCCCTTGGTGCGCGCGCGGAAGAGCCGCGAGAAGAGCGACGGTGCGGAGTCGTCGTCGGGTGCCGTCCTCGCCGCCGACAGGATGATCAGCCGCCTGACCCCGTACTTCTGCATCACGCGGACGACGCGCAAGGCGCCGTCCGCCGTCGTGGCCGCCGACTGACCCGGCGCCGGCCCCACGGCGTAGATGACGGCGTCCTGACCGGACACGGCTTCGGCGACCATGACCCGGTCGACCACGTCGCCGCGCACGACCCGGGCGCAGCGCGGGGCGAGGTCGCCCAACCTCTCGACCGCCCGCCCGAAGGCCGTGACCTCATGGCCCCGCTCGAGGGCGCCGGCGACCACCAGGCGGCCGGTACGACCGCTTGCTCCGAAGACGGCGAGCTTCACGGAGGAGATGCTACCATCGCTGCGGCCAGGGGAAGGATGCGGGTGTCTCGTCCTGTGATCGCGGCCACCGTGCGGCGTGGCGCCGCGCCGCTGCGAA
The DNA here is from genome assembly GCA_029547745.1 of Actinomycetes bacterium. Classification (GTDB taxonomy): domain Bacteria; phylum Actinomycetota; class Thermoleophilia; order UBA2241; family UBA2241; genus UBA2241. The sequence continues at coordinate 23,486 of JAKPOQ010000023.1, read as the reverse complement.
CGCGATTCCTGTGTGACGGGGTGCGGTGACGGCGCCGCGAGACGCGAAGGAGCGCGACGACGGAAGACATGAGAACGGCGCCCGCCGTACTCGTGCCGACGACCGAGGCGGGAACAGCGCCCGCCAGGCGCGCGCCGACGACCGGTATGTCGGGCGCTCGTGTGCTCGTGACCGGGGCGAGCCTCGGCATCGGCCGCGCGATCGCCTTCGGCTTCGCGGCCGAACGCGCTCGGCTCGCCCTCACCTATCTCGAGACCGAGGCGAAGGCGGTCGCCGAGCAGTGCCGAGACCTCGGCGCCCCCGCAGTCACCCTGCACCGTCTCGATCTCGGCGACGAGCGGAGCATCCGCACGTGCGCCGGTGAGGTCGTCTCGATCCTCGGCGGTCTGGACATCCTCGGCGACAATGCGGGCGTCGTCTGGCGACGCTTTCTCGAGCAGACCTCCGCCGAGATCGACCTGCAGGTCCGGGTGAACCTTCTGGGTACGATCAAGCTCACGCACCTGCTGCTGCCGCACGTGCGCGACGCCGTCATCGTCATCGGCAGTACGGCGTCGCTGCACGGGACGGCCACGTTGTCTGCGTACGGGGCGAGCCAGTGGGGCGTGAGGGGCTGGGCCAAGGCCCTTGCCCGCGAGCAGCCCGACAAGCGGATCGTCCTCGTCCACCCGCTGGTCACCGCCACCAGGATGAATGACTTCCGCAGCCTCCCGCCCGAGCGTGTGGCCGAGGTCGTCCTCATGGTCGCCCGCGGCGAGCTCGATCTTGAGCTGGGAGCCGACGTGGACGTGCGCGATCTGGTCCGGGCGCCCTGATCCGACCGCCCCCGTGGACGCGTCACGTTTGCTCCCATGGGCGCGTCACGTTTGCTCCCGTGGGCGCGTCATGTTTCGCTTGCATCGGGGTAATGAACCCTCTGATGCGACTGGCATGGCACGGGTCGACACCGAGGGAGTGTGGCCTGTGCGGCGGGGTTGCCCACGATGGGATCCCAGGAGGGTGACATGGACGTCGGCGGCAGTCTCCAGCGTTTGCTCGCCCGCTGGGCCGAGTCTCTCGGGGCCAAGGACGGGAGAGGATCGGCCGAACCCCTCGGGCAAGGGCTCGCGGAACGATACGGACCGCCGTCGTGCGCCCTGTGCGGACGCCGGCTGTTGCCCGGTGAACCGCTGGGCCGCTTCGCCATCGACGGCGACGTGGTCGTGGTCTGTCCGGTCTGCGAACCGGACGCCCTCATGGGCGGCTACCTCAGAGTGCGGCCCGAGGGCCGGCCGGAGCGCTGGTCGACTGCGGGCGGCCAGGTGACGCGGGTCGACCGGCGGTCCGCGACGGAGGCCGCGCCGCCGGTGAGTGACGAGACGCCGCCGGGGAGTGACGAAGCGCCGTCGGTGACGGAGGGCGCTCTACCCCCGCTCGTCGACAACGCTGCCTCCGACGAGACGGCGGCGGGACGCCACCGCGGCACGCGGCTGAAGTCGGCGGCGTAGCCCGGCAGCGCCCGATCGGGTCGCGGCCGCCTCGCGGCCGGCGAGCCGCCGACTGCGGCGTGCCGGGGGGCGACCACGTCGTGGCGGAGGGGGCGTGTGTCGCTACCGCCGAGGACCGACGTCACGTCGTGGCGGAACGATGCGCCTCGACGGCCGCTGCCAAGGCGGCGGCCACCACCTCGGCGCCGGCCTGCGAGAGGTGGACGCCGTCGATCGTGAAGCTGATCACCCCGGCTTGAGCTCGGGTGTCGGCGAACCAGGGCGCGAGGTCGAGCAGCTCCGCGCGGGGCTCGGCGGCCACCGCGGCGGCGACCGTCTCGGCGACGTCGGCGACGCGGCGCTCCCACTCCCCCTCGAGGCCGTCGGCGGCCACCGGCGGCACGCAGACGACGGCGTCCGCCCGCTCCGCCGTCCATGCCAGGAGCCGGCGGTACACGTCCGAGAGGTGGTCCAGGGTCGTGGCCCACGTGACGGGCTCGAACGTCTCGAAGGCCCATGGGGTCCACTCGCCCACCGCCGCATCGTTGGTGCCGATCCAGAGGAACGCCAGGTCGACGGGTTCCAGTCCCGCATGCTGGACGCGGGCGTAGAGGTCGGCGACCCCGTCGCCGGCGCGGCCCAAGTTGACCAGCTCGTCGCCGGCGAGCCGCTTCCGCAGGATGCGGAAATACGAGGCGCCTGGGGCGCCCTCGGTCAAGCTGTCACCAAGGAACGCGATACGCATGGTCGGCTCCGCGGTCGGTGGGAGACATCGTACCCGACGCTGGGCAGGGCGCCACTTCCTCCGCGGGAGACGTGGCGGCACTGCGCTCCGCAGCGCCGCCACGTCTCCCGCGCCCAGGCGACGACCCGCCGCTGCGGTGGCCCCGGTCACGTCGGACCACGAGGCTCGTCGGGCCTGGGCGATGGACTAGAGTATGGCTGCGACGAAGGAGGTCTGATGGGCGGGTCGCTCAGCGCGCGAACGGTACGGGGACTGGATGTCCTCCTGGTCGTCTACGTCGTCGTCTGGACGGTGCTCGGCGCGCTGATCGGCGCCGACATCCAACGCCAGGCCGATCTCAGCGATCAGGTGACGCGCATCGGCCGGGCCCTGACCGACATCGGCGCGGGGCTCGACGTGCTGGGTGGTCTGCCGCTGGTCGGCGGGGAGATCGACGCAGCCGCGGGGCGTGTGACCGAGGCCGGCGAGAGCGTCGTGCAGAGCGGGCGCGAGAGTCGCGCCGGCCTGGAGCGTATGGGCGCGCTCGTCGGCATCGCCTTCGCCGCCGTACCGTTGATGCTGGTCCTGCCCGTGTACGTGCCGTTGCGCCGTGGCTGGCGGCGCGAGGTGCGCGCCGTGGCCGCGGCGCTGGCCGCCGGGGACCCGGGCCTCGACCTCGCGCTCGCCCGTCGCGCCCTAGGCACCCTGCCCTTCAGCAGACTGCGCGAGCTCGGCTTTCCTTCGCCCGGCGCCTCAGAAGAGGACGAAGTGCGCGGTCTTGCCGACGAGGCGGTGCGCCGTCTCGCCGACGAGGAGCTGCGCCGTCTCGGACTGGAGCGCCCGGGCTGACACAGGCCGCGACGTCGTCAGTACGCGAGGGCGACGTCGCGGCCGACCCACTCGCGGCGCTCGAGGTCCTTGAGGGTGAAGTCGGCGACGTCGGCGCGCGAGGACCGGTGTGGCGGGGCGATGGTAGAGTCCGTGCCGTTACGATCGAAGCGAGGGAGGAGCGATGGGCAGGGGCGAGCGAACGTGCCGTGAGCGGATCAAGGGCGCGGGCGGCGAGGCGCGGCACGGGGGCGCACACGCAGTCGCTGCGCACCCGCGCCCGGCCCTCGCCGCCGTGTTGGTTCTCGCGGCTATGCTCGCCGTGGCGGCGGCGCTCCTCGCCCCGGCGGCCGCCCTCGCCAAGAGCTACTCGGTCACCGACGTCGACATCCGTTCGAGCATCAGGCCGGACGGGACGCTGCTCGTCCAGGAGTGGCGCACGTTCGCGTTCAGCGGCGACTTCAGCTTCGTCTACTGGGAGCTCGACAAGGAGGACAGCGAGGGCATCGAGGTCGTCGGCGCCAGCGGCCCGGAAGGTCCGTACGAGCCGGCGGCCTCTGGCTCCGCCCGAAAGCCGGGCACGTACTTCGTCGCCGACGAAGGCGACAGGGTGCGGGTCGAGCTGTGCTTCAGTCTGTCCGACACGTCGGCGCGGTTCGGCATCGAGTACCGCGTCCGCGGCGCCGCGAAACGGTGGGACGACACCGCCGAGCTGTATTGGAAGCTGGTCGGCGACCGTTGGGAGGTCCCGGCCGACCATGTGCGGGCGACGGTGACGCCGCCGGGCGGCGTGAGCGGTGACGAGGTCCGCGCCTGGGCCCACGGTCCTCTGTGGGGAGACGTCAGCATCCGCCCGGACGGCGTCGTCGTACTCGCCGTCGACGACCTTCCTGCGGCGACCTTCGTCGAGGTCCGCATGCTCTTCCCGCCGGAGGCCGTGCCGAAGGCGCCGCGGCGCGAAGGGCCGCGCGTCTCCGCGGTCCTCGCCGAGGAGAAGCAGCTCGCGGACGAGGCCAACGCCGAGCGCGCGGCCGCGCGCCGCCGCCGCGGCGCGGCGATCGTGCTCGGCGCTGTCCTGCCGCTCGTCGCCCTCGGCCTCGTCGTCTTCCTCTTCTTCAAGTACGGCCGCGAGCATCGGACGCACTTCGAAGGCCCGTACTTCCGCGAGCTCCCGGACCCTGACCTTGCTCCAGCTCTCGTCGGCGCGCTGATGCGCTGGGGGACGGTCAAGGACGCCGACGCGGTGGCCACTTTGCTGGACCTCGCCGACCGGGGCGTTATCGAGATCGTCCCCGTCGACGAGGTGAAGGACGGGCTCTTCGGCAGCAAGACGAAGCGCACGTACAGACTGACGCTCCGGCGCGAGAAGCTCGACGGGCTGCGCGAGCTGGAACTGAAGCTCGTCGACTTCCTGTTCAGCCATGCTGTCGGGGCCGATTCCTTCACGATCGACGAGCTCCGCCAGGCCGCCGAGGATGACCCGAAGCGTTTCCGCGCCGGCTGGGAGAGCTGGCGCACGGACGTCTCGAACGCGGCGAGCGCCCTGGGGTTCCAGGAGCGTCAGGGGGCGGCGGCCATGGGCGCGGCGATCGGCGTCGGCCTGCTGTCCGCCGTGGGCGGGTTCCTCCTCTCGCGCTGGGGCGACACGCGCATCCCGCTGGTGGGTCTCGCCGCCGGCGTCGCCATGCTGGCGATGTCGCCCCTCATGCGCCGCCGCACGCCTGCGGCCGCCGAACTGCACGCCAAGTACAAGGCGCTCAAGAAGTACCTTGAGGACTTCGGTCGTCTCGACGAGAAGCCGCCGGACGCCGTCGCCCTTTGGCAGCACTTCCTCGTGCTCGCCGTCGTCTTCGGCATCGCCGACAAGGTCATGCGCAACATGCAGGTGAGGATCCCGGAGGTCGTCCAGGACCCGGCCTTCACGACGATGACGTTCATGGCCGTATCGACGCATGCCGGTGGGAGCCCGCTGAGCGAGCTGAGCAGCGCCTTCTCGTCGGCCGTGGCGGCGAGTTCACCGAGCTCGTCGTCGGGCGGCGGAGGCGGCTTCTCCGGAGGCGGCGGAGGTGGCGGAGGCGGCGGAGGCGGCGGCGCCGGCTGAGCCGGCGCCGCCGCCGCGTAGGGCGACCCTCCCCGACCCGCCGGCGTCCTCGAAGCTTTCCACTACCTCTGTGCGGTTTACCGCGCAGGCCGGGCGGGAAGGACGCTGCCGAACGCGAGTCACGGCCTGTGGCTCCGCAAGCGCGGGACGTGAGGAGGAACCGTCATGGCACGTCAAGTCCCGACCAGGTTCCACGAGAAGCTCGACCGCGTGGCGCTCGCGGTCCGTATCGCCCGCGGCGAGGAGCGTCGCCACTTCGAGTTCGGCGGCGAGGTCGAGCCCGGCGTGCGCCTCGTACGCAGCGAGGTCGGCGGCACACCGGTCGTCCTCTCGCACTGGAGCTACCCGGCCGACATCGCCGAACTCTGCGGCGACGCCGCGGTGCCGGCGACGGCGGCCCTGCTCGCCGTCGACCGCGACCAGGCGCTGGAGCTGATCGCCGCCGGGCATACCGTGGACCTCGGTCAGTTCACGCGCAGCGAGGCCTACCCCGGCGTCTACTACGCGCTCCTCGACTATTCGAGCAAGCAGCAGATCCACGCGGTACTGCATCGCCTGGTCCCGGCGCTGAGCAGGGACGCGGCCGCTGCCTGACGCGGCCGCCGCCTGATCCGTGCACGGCGGCCGCGTCTGGGGACCCGGGCCCCGTGGCGAGGGTTGGTACGATAGGTGCAGTCCGCGCGTCTGGAGCATGCGTCATGGAGACACGCGGGCCGGCCGCGACGCACCCGCGTCGTCGGCGCCCGCGAAAGGAGGCGTCCGCGCCATGGAGCACCCGTTCCTTTGCAGCCCGCCGGAGCCCGACGACAGAGGGGCGATGACGGCGGAGAACCTCAAGGCGGCGCTGGCCGGCGAGAGCCAGGCCTCGCAGAAGTACTTGGCGTTCGCCGACGTCGCCGACAACGAGGGGTACCCGAACGTCGCCCGCCTCTTCCGCGCGGTCGCCTTCGCCGAGAGCACGCATGCCCGCAACCATCTGAGCGTGCTCGGCATGATCGGCTCCACGGCCGAGAACCTCAAGTCGGCGTGGGGCGGGGAGACTTTTGAGATCGACGAGATGTACCCCGCCTACGATGCCGTGGCTGCGATGCAGGGCAACGAGTCGGCGCGGACCAGTATCCGCTACGCCCTCAGGGCCGAGAAGGACCATCAGGAGATATACGACCGCACCCTGAAGGGGGTCGAGGGCAAGAGAGACCTCGAGGCGACAGCTGTGTGGGTGTGTCCGGTGTGCGGTCATACGGTCATCGGCGACGCCCCGCGCGAGTGCCCGCGCTGCGGCACCGCGGGGGGCTACTTCCGGGAGTTCTGAGCCGACTCGAGTTCGAGCGGATCGACGCTGGGACGGGGAGGGGGCGGCCGCCGGCGGTGGCCGCCCCCTCCCCGGCGTTTGATAGACTGCCGTCATCAGGCAGTCGGACCCCGTCCGGCCACGTCCAGGAGGTCCTCCAGGTGGGCTACGCGTTCGGTGTCGGCCGTGAAGCGCCGGCCTTCGTCCTCACCGCCCTCGACGGCAGCGAGATCAGCCTCAGGCAGTACCGCGGCGACTGGTTCCCGGTGCTGGTGTTCATGCCCGCGTCGACCCCCGACGCACCCCGGCGCATCGATGCCCTGAGCAAGGCGGCCGACGCGCTCTGGGGTCTGCGCGGCCAGGTCCTCGTGCTCAGCGACGGCGGTCGTGACGAGCTGGCACGGTGGATGGAAGAAGCGCCGGAGGCGGCGGTGCCGTTGCTGCCGGACGCGGGCGCGGTAGCCAAGGGATACGGTGCCGTAGGGCCGGGCGGCAGCCTTGAGCCGCGCGCTGTCATCGTCGACCGTGCCGGCAAGGTCGTCTGGATGGCCGAGGGCGACGAGGCGTTCAGACCAGCGGCGCTCAGCGCAGGCTTGCGCGACGTCGCTCGCTGAGCCGCGGCCGCCGGCTTCGTCAGACTCACGCTCGGCGCTGCGTTCTCCCGCGGTACCGGCCGCGGCCCGCCGGTGGACATCCCTTCGCCAAAGCTGGGTACACATTGACCTGGAAGGAGAGGCACGGCCGTTCCTTTCGCGTTACAGTAGGGAAGAGTCAGAGGGCGGCAGCGCTCGAAGGGGAGTACGCGAGATGATCATCGGCCAGACGATGTTCAGCGTTCGCAAGGGCACGGAACATCGTGCCGAACACGCCTTGCAGGATCTCGCTGTGCTCGTGTCGTCGGCTGCGGGTCACTGCGGGCACCGCGTCCTGCGCTCGTTCGGCATGTCGCCGCTGGCCAGCGCCTTGCGCGACCAAGACCGCGAGGCCGCTCTCGGCGACGTCCACTTCATCTTCGAGACCGTGTGGGACTCCATCGAGGCCCACGACGAGTTCTATCGGGCCGAGCCCGTCCAGCGCGTCTACGCGTCGCTGCAGTCGATCCTTGCCAGCGGGCCGTTCGAAGTGCTGTACGAGGCGCTCGTCGAGGACCCGCAGCGCAGCGGCGTGGCCTTCTAGCCGCAGCGGCGAGAGCGTCCGACCCCGGACGCCAGCGGCGAGCCGAGACGCGTCAGTCGCGGTGCAGACGCAGACCGTTGCCTGTCACCAGTAGCGACGTCCCCATGTCGGCGAAGACGGCCAGCCAGAGGCTTGTGAGTCCGAGCGGCGCGAGCACGAGGAACACCGCCTTGATGACGATCGAGACGGCGATGTTCTGCCTGATGATGCGCCCGGTACGTCGCGAGAGGCGCAGAAGCAGCGGAAGGGCCGTCAGGTCGTCGCCCATGAGGGCGATGTCGGCGGTGTCGAGCGCCGCGTCCGTACCGGCCGCCCCCATGGCGATGCCGAGGTCCGCGGCGGCGAGCGCCGGGGCGTCGTTGACGCCGTCGCCGACCATGGCGACGGCACCGTGACGCTCACGGAGCTCGCGCACCGCGACGACCTTGTCGGCGGGCATGAGGCCGGCGCGGACGTCGTCGACGCCGGCCGCTTTCGCGACCGCCGCGGCGGTCGCCGCGTTGTCTCCGGTGAGCATGACGAGGCGGTCGACGCCGGCCTCGCGGAGGCCGGCCAGGGCAGCCGGCGCCATGGGCCGCAGAGGGTCGCTGACGGCGATGACGCCGAGGGCGCCGCGCTCGTCGCCGACGGCGACAGCGGTCTTGCCCTCGGCCTCGAGACGCGCGAGGCTCGCGACGAGGGCCGGGTCGCTGGCGTGCGGGCCGAGCAGCTCAGGGCGGCCCACGGCGACCTGCCGCCCGTCGACCTCGGCCCGCACGCCCAGCCCGGCCAGCGAGCGAAAGCGGCGCACCTCGCGATGTCCATCCCCGCCGGCCGCGACGACGATGGCGCGCGCCAGGGCGTGCTCGCTGTCGCGTTCGACGGCGGCGGCGAGGCGCAGCACGTCGTCGCGGCTCCACCCGTTCAGGGCGACGACGTCACTGACCTCAGGACGTCCCTCGGTGAGCGTACCGGTCTTGTCGAAGGCGACGACCCGCAGGTAGGCGGCCTGCTCGAGGTACGTGCCGCCCTTGACCAGGACCCCGTGCCGTGTCGCGTTGCCGAGAGCGGCGAGGATGCTCACCGGCGTCGAGATCACCAGCGCGCACGGACAGGAGACGATCAGCAGCGCGAGGCCGCGGTAGATCCACGTGCCCCACGCCCCGCCGAAGACGAGCGGCGGCACGAGGACGACGGCGGCCGCGAGGGCGATCACGGCCGGTGTGTAGCGCGCCGCAAAGCGGTCGACGATCGCCTGGGCTGGGGCGCGCGTCGCCTGCGCCTCCTCCACGAGGTGGACGATCTTGGCGACGGTGGTGTCGGCGGCCGTCGCCGTCGTACGCACGCGTAGCGCGCCGCCCTCGAGGACGGACCCGGCGAAGACCGTGTCCCCGGGACCCTTCGTCACGGGCAGCGGCTCGCCGGTGATCGCTGCCTCGTTCGCCGAGGCGACCCCGGCGAGTACCACGCCGTCCACGGCAAGTCGCTCGCCGGGGCGGGCGACGATGATCTCGCCGACGGCGACCTCGGCGGCCGGCACGACGACCTCGGCGCCGTCCCGGATCACTGTGGCCACGGGCGGCGTCAGGTCCATGAGCCCGGAGATGGCGCGTCGTGTCCGCTCGAGTGTCGCCGTCTGAAGCACGGTGCCGAGGCTGAAGAGAAAGGCGACGAGCCCCGCCTCGGACCACGCCCCGATCGCCATCGCGCCGACGATGGCGATGCTCATCAGCACGTTGATGTCGACCTGGCGCGCGCGCAGGGAGAAGAAGGCGGCCCTGGCGACGGGTCCGCCGCCGATGAGGGCGGCGGCGGCGAAGAGGAACGGCGCCGCCGCCGGCGCCAGTAGGTCGGCCAGGAACCCGGCGGCGACGAGGACGCCCGAGGCGATGACGAAGCGGGCGCGGCGGTCGGTGGACCAGAGGCTCCGGGAGGCGGGCGTGGCGGCGGGTGACGCGCCGGACTCCGGCGCAGTCGCCCCCGCCGCGGCGCCCGCCTCCTCTCCCGCTCGTGATCCGCCGGCCGCCGCCCGCCGTTCGACCGTGTCGTAGCCCAGGCGGCGGACGGCGCGAAAGACGCGGTCCAGGTCGGTGACCGACGGGTCGAGGACCACGGACAGCGTCGCCGCACCGAAGTTGACGTCGGCCTCGGCGACGCCCTCCTCCTTGCGCAAGGCGTTCTGCAGTTTGGCGGCGCAGTCGGCACAGTCCATGCCGGTGACGTGCAGCAGGCGACGCTCGCGCGCGGGCGCCCCCGGCGCGGTAAGGTCGAGGGGCCCGTGGTCGTGGACAGGGAACGGGCAGTGGGCTGCGCAGTGCGTGGCCGTCCCGATGCGACGTGCGAGGCGCACGACGTCCTCGTCGCTGAGGAGCGTCGCGTCGTGGCTGATGCGGAGCAGGCCGCGCGTGAGGTCGGGCTCCACGGTCTCGATGCCCTCCAGACGGGCAAGCTCTCTGCTCACCTCGTCCACGCAGCCGGTGCAGTCGCTGGCGCGAGGCAGGACGAGGGCGAGGTCTACCGTGCGTTCGCTCACGTCTGCCTCGGCGTCGTGGCGGGGGTGGCGTCCGCCGGCGTATCGACCGCCCGGCGGCCACGCTCGTGCTGCACGTGCTCGCGGGTGATCTCGAGGAGCTGTCGGATGTGCTCGTCGTCGGGCCGGTAGAAGACGGAGCGGCCCTCGCGCCGCGCGCGCACGAGGTCGAACGCGCGCAGCACGCGCAGGTGATGGGAGACGCTCGACTGGCTCATGCCCACCGTCGCGGCGAGGTCGCAGACGCAGAGCTCGCCCGCCTCGATGAGGGCCGCGACGAGCCGGCAGCGGCTCGGATCGGCGAGCACCTTGAAGACGGCCGCCATGCGCTCCGCCGTGGCGGCCGTCACGAGGCGCTCCCGCACCTCGCGCACGCGCTGCGCGTCGACGACGACCACGTCGCAGCGGTCGAGGTCGTCGCGCTCGCTCCTGTCGCAGATCGCCGGCTGGTTCGAGGTCACCCGTCCTCCTTTGATTGTATGAACAGGCGTTCATATGATACCACGCTCAGTCGTCCGTCAACAGGCGCCCGGTCGTCGTCGCGTCGGGGTGCAGGCCCGCGTCGGCAGAGCGGACTGGCCTCTGTCGCGCCTCCGCTCAAGCTCTGAGCGCCGCCTGGGGTAGAGTTGCAGCGGACGAAACGAGCCGCCCTGGAGACCCGCGCCGGACACGTCGCCACACCGCCTTCTCCCGCCCGACCGGCGGGCGGGTTCTTCCACGACCTGTTCTCGCGCGAGCTGCTGCGCTACCTGGGTCCGGGGTTCATCGTCACCATCGGGTTCATCGACCCGGGAAACTGGGCGACGAACATCGCCGGCGGTTCGCAGTTCGGCTACGACCTGCTGTGGGTCGTCTCGCTGAGCACGCTCATGCTGATCTTCCTCCAGCATCTGTCGGCGAAGCTCGGCATCGTGACGGGCCGCTCGCTGGCGGCCAACGTGCGCGCCCACCTCCCCAAGCCCGTCGCCTGGGTCGCCGGCGTGACGATCGTCGTCGCTTGCATGGCCACGGACCTCGCCGAGTACCTGGGCGCGGCCCTCGGCTTCTTCATCCTCTTCGGCCTGCCGCTCTGGCTCGGCGCGCCGCTCACGGTCGCCCTCGTGTTCCTCGCCATATTGGGGCAGCAGTACCACCGCCTTGAGCGCATGATCGTCGTCTTCCTCGCGATCATCGCCGGCTGCTACGTGATCGAGTTGTTCCTCGTCAGTCCGGACTGGGCGACGGCGGCGCCCCACTGGGCCGTGCCGTCGCTCGACCGGGCCAGCATCCTCGTCGCGCTCGGCATGCTGGGGGCGATCGTCATGCCGCACAACATCTACGTGCATTCGAACGTCATCCAGTCCCGCGAGTGGGATATGAGGCCCGAGACCCGTCGTCGGCTGATGAACTTCGAGCTCATCGACACGACCCTCGCCATGGGCATGGGCTGGCTCGTGAACTCGGCGATGATCATCGTCGCTGCTGCCGTGTTCTTCCGCCACGGCGTCGAGGTCACGAGCATCGAGCAGGCCGCGGATACCCTGCAGCCCCTGGTCGGGCCCGTGGCCCGCTTCCTCTTCGGTCTCGCCCTGCTGGTCGCCGGTCTCGCTTCATCGATCACCTCGTCGCTGGCCGAGGCGAACGTCGTCACCGGGTACCTGGGCTTGCCGGAGGATCCGAGGAGCGCGGCGTACCGCATCGGGCTCGTGGCGACCTCGATCCCCGCCATGGTCGTGATCGCGCTGGCGACGGACCCGTACCAGACGCTCATCGTGAGCCAGGTCGTGCTCAGCGTCCAACTGCCGTTCACCATGCTGCCGCTGCTGTGGCTCGTGCGCAGCCGGCGTGTGATGGGCGGGGAGCGCACGGGGCCTGTGCAGACGGTGACCGGTCTCGTACTGGCGGGCATCATCATCGGGCTGAACGTGTTCATGTTGTACGCGACCTTCTTCGGGGGTTGAGACGATGGGACTGTACGAGCGGATCCTGGTGCCGATCGAGGGGACGGAGGCGGACGCGCCGGCTCTCGAGCACGTCGCCAAGCTGGCGTCGCTGTGCGGCGCCAAGGTGATCCTGTTGCGCGTGGCGCACTTCCACACCCGCGACGAGCGCGCCTGTGAGCTGGCGGACGCGGAGGCCGACGTCGCGCGCGCGGCCGAAGCCCTTCGCGCGCGCGGCGTCGACGTCATGACCAGGGTCGTCGCCGGCGAGCCGGGCGAGGTCATCGTGCAACAGGCCGAGGAGCTCGGCGCCGATCTCATCGCGATGGCCACGCATGGGCACGGCTGGGCGAAGCGTCTCGTGCTCGGCAGCACCGCCGAGCACGTGCGCCACAGCACGACCGTGCCCCTCCTTCTGCTCAGAGGGTGAGGGAGGCGCCGTCCGGGTCTGCGGCGGGGTGCGACGCGCAGTCGGCGTACTGCCGGGAGGCGCTGCATGGCCGGCCCGTCGTAGACTGGTCCGGCCATGCAGCGCCTCGTCCTCTTCGACATCGACTGTACGCTCATCGACGCGCACGGCGCCGGCGGGCGCGCCATCTTCGCCGCCATCGGGGACACGTTCGGCGTGACGGGGCGGCTCGACGGCTACACCTTCCACGGACGCACCGATCCCGCTATCGTGCACGACCTGGCGACGCGCTGGGGCGTGCCGCCGGAGCGTGTCGCCGCTGGCCTCGGCGAGTGCCTGCGGCGCTACGTCGCCCGTCTGCGCGACGAGGTCGCCGGCGATCGCGTCGAGGTGCTCCCGGGGGTGCGCGAGCTGGTGACGGCGCTGGCCGCCGATCGCCGCGTCGTGCTCGGTCTGCTCACCGGCAACGTCGCCGAGGGCGCGGCGGTCAAGCTGGCGCCGACGGGCATGGCGTCGCTCTTCAAGGTCGGCGCCTACGGCTCGGACTCAAGCCGGCGGCCCGACCTTCCGGCGATCGCCGTGCGCCGCGCCGAGCGGCTCACTGGCCGGCGCTTCACGGGCAAAGGGATCGTCGTGGTCGGCGACACGCCGGCCGACATCGGGTGCGGCGCGGCGCTCGGCGTCAAGACCATCGCCGTGGCGACCGGGACGCATTCCGTGGAGGAGCTCGCCGCGCATGCGCCGGACCACGTCTTCCCCGACCTCTCGGACTGGCGCGCCGTTTACGAGACGATCATCGCGTGAGGCGCCCGTCGGCGCGCTGCAGCGGTCCTCAGAGGGCGAACCGGTCGACGCGCAGCGGCTCCAGGTCGTGCGACGGCGTCTCGCCGGCGCAGAGTTCCGCCACCAGCTTGCCGGTCACGGGCCCCAGCGACAGGCCGAGCATACAGTGGCCTGTCGCGAAGACGACGTTCGGGTGGCGCGGGCTGCGCCCGATGACGGGCAGCCCGTCCGGCGTCAGCGGGCGGGGCCCGCGCCAGACCTGACCTGCGGGCGCGTCCTCCGCGATGCCGAGCACACGGGCCGCGGCGCGACGGAGATGGGTGAGCCGGCGCGGCCGGATGCGCAGGTCCCATCCCGAGAGCTCGAGCGTACTGCCGAGTCTGAGTCGGTCGCCCAGCGGCGTGAGCACCACGTGCGGCTCGCCCACGCAGATCGGGGTGTCAGGGAGGCCGGCCGGTCTCGCCAGGTCGATGCTGTAGCCCTTGGCCGGCTCGATCGGAAGACGCAGGCCGAGCTGGCCGGCGAGCGCGGCGGTCCAGGCGCCGGCGGCGAGCACGACCTGGTCGGCGACGAAGTCGCCGCGGGTCGTGCGCACGCCGCGCACGGCGCCTGGACCGCCGCTCGCGAAGCCGTACACCTCGGCCCCCGTCGCGATGGTCGCCCCGGCGCGTTCGGCCCGTGACGCCATCGCGCGTGTGAAGGCGGCCGGGTCCATGTGCCCGTCCTCGGGCGTCAGCACGCCGCCGACGACGCTGCCCGGGCGGACCTGCGGCACGCGCTGGCGGACGTCGGCGGCTGAAAGGACCTCGCTGGGGACGCCGAGGGTCTGCAGTCGCGCCGCCTGCGCTGCGGCGGCGTCCATGCCCTGGGCGGTCTCGTAGACGGCCAGCCAGCCGTTACGCCGGTAGTGCCAGGCCTCGCCGCCGTCGGCGGCGAGCGCGTCATGCAGGGCGGCGCTGGCTGCGCTCAGCTCGAACAGCACCCGCGCGTGCGCCTGCGCCGCCTCCGGCGCGCAGGCGCTCCGGAACAGCCACAGCCAGCGCATCAGGGCAAGGCTCACCCGCGGTCTGACGTAAAAGGGGCTCGTCGTGTCCAGCATCCAGCGAAGACCTTGGCCGAGCGCCCCGGGATGAGCGAGCGGTTCGACCTCGCTGGGCACGAGCAAGCCGCAGTTCGCGAAGACAGCGCTCTCAGGTGGACAGACCTCGGGCTCCCGTTCCAGGAGCGTCACGGCGGCGCCCCGCTCCGCCAGCGCCGCCGCGACGCAGGCACCGACCACACCGCCGCCCACGACCAGCACGTCCTCACGTCCGCTCACGATGTCCCCCTCCTCACTGCTGAGCGCCAGGGTCACAGTCCGGCGCCAGGGCTGCGGTCCTGCGCCTCGACCGGCGCCCGGCGTCGGGGCCACGTTTGGCCTCTTGCGCTCGTCTCTCGCTCTCCGTGCTCGCGACGCCCAAGGGTCTCGCCACCATGCTAACGAATCGCTAATGTAGCCGGGGTACCTTCACGGCCGCGTCGACGCCTCCGCCCTGGGGCCGTCGTCGGGCAAGGAGGACCGCTTATGGCGCACGAGACCGTGCTCGTGGTCGACGACGAAGAGGACATCCTCGAACTCGTCAAGTACAACCTTGAGAAGGAGGGCTACACCGTCGTCTGCGTGACGACCGGCGAGGACGCGCTGGCGGCGACGCGCATGAAGATGCCCGATGTAGTCGTCCTCGACCTCATGCTGCCCGGCGTCGACGGGCTCGAGGTCTGCCGGCGCCTCAAGGGCGACCTGACCACGCGCCACATCCCCGTCATCATGCTGACGGCGAAGGGTAGCGAGGCCGACATCGTCGCCGGGCTCGAGCTGGGCGCCGCCGACTACGTCACGAAGCCGTTCAGCCCGCGTGTGTTGACGGCGCGTGTCAAGGCGGTGCTTCGCCGCGAGAGCGAGGCGACCGAGGAAGATGCGGCCCTGCATGTCAACGACATCGTCATCCATCCGGGGCGTCATGAGGTGTTAGTCGGCGACGCGCCCGTCGACCTGACGGTGACCGAGTTCCGCATCCTGCTGTACCTCGCCCGCCGGCCGGGGTGGGTGTTCACGCGGCAGCAGATCGTCGATGCGGCGCAGGGCGACGATGTATACGTCGCCGACCGTTACGTGACCGAGCGGTCGGTCGACGTGCACATCGTGTCGCTGCGCCGCAAGCTCGGCAAGGCCGGCTCCTCCATCGAGACCGTGCGCGGCGTCGGCTACCGCCTGCGGGACGTCTGATCTGATGCTGCAGCGCGCGCCACACTGGGCGACGTCTGAGTCGATCCCGCGGGACGCTTGAGTCCATGCGTCACCTCTTCTGGCGCATCTACGCGAGCTACCTCGTCGTCGTCATCCTGGCCACGGTCGCCGTCGGCTGGCTCGCGGTGAGCTTCGCCCGCGACTTCTACACCGACCGGATCGCCGACGACCTTCGGGTGCGTGCGAGCCTGGTGCGCGAAGAGGTGACGGCGCTCGTCACGAGCGGTGAGCTTCGCGGCATCGAGCCGCTGATCCAGCGGATGGGCGCCGCGTCCGATACCCGCATCACCCTCATCGGGGCGGGCGCCCGGGGCCGGGCGGCGGGGGAGGTCATCGCCGATTCGGACCGTTTGCCCGAGGACATGGTCAACCACTCGGACCGTCCTGAGTACAGGGCCGCCGTCGGCGGCGGCGTCGGGCGCGCGGTGCGACGCAGCCAGACGCTGGGCGTCGAGATGATGTACGTGGCGGTGCCGCTCGAGGCCGGCGGTGAGGTCGTCGCCGTGGTGCGCACGGCGACGCCGCTCACCGCCGTCGACGCCGCGCTTTCTCACCTCTATCGCAGCATCTTCGCGGGCGCGGCGGTCGTCGCCCTCGTCGCCGCCTTGCTTGGCTGGTGCGTGTCGCGGCACATCGCGCGACCGGTCCGCCAGATGCGCGAAGGCGCCGAGCGCTTCGCCGCCGGGGACCTCAGCCATAAGGTTCTCCCGTCTTCCACGGTCGAGTTCGCCGCCGTGGCCGAGTCCATGAACCGGATGGCGGCGGAGCTCGACGACAAGCTGAGGACGCTGACCCGTGAGCGCAACCGGCGCGAGGCCGTGCTCGAGAGCATGGTCGAGGGCGTCCTCGCCGTCGATCCTCAGGGGCGCGTGATCGCCGTCAACACCGCCGTCGCGCGTCTGCTGGGCGTGGCGGCGGACGACGTCGTCGGGGCGTCGATCGAGGAGGTGGTGCGCAACCCTGAGCTGCAGGGTGTCGTGCGCGCCGTCCTCGAAGGGGAGCAACCAGTCGAGGCCGACCTGACCGTGGAGGTCGGCGGGGAGGAACGGTACCTGCAGGCCCACGGCTCTCTGCTCCAGGCTGAGGACGGGGCCGTCGCCGGCGCCGTGATCGTGGTGAACGACGTGACTCGGCTGCGACGGCTCGAGGCCGTCCGTCGTGACTTCGTCGCCAACGTGTCGCACGAGCTGAAGACGCCGGTCACGTCGATCAAGGGCTTTGCTGAGACGCTCGCCGACGGGGCGATCGACGACCCCGTGACGGCGCGGCGCTTCTTGCGCATCATCGCGGGGCAGGCCGATCGCCTGAACGCGATCGTCGAGGATCTCCTCTCGCTGTCCAGCCTCGAGCGCGCCGGCGACGGCCGCGAGGTCGTCGTGCAGGAGACGCGCCTCGCCGACGTGCTGACGGTGGCTGCCGAGGTGTGCGGGATCAAGGCCGAGGCGAAGCGGATCACGATCGAGGTCGAGTGTCCGGACGACCTTGTCGCCGAGATCGACCCGCCGCTCGTGGAACAGGCCATGGTCAACCTGCTCGACAACGCGATCAAGTACAGCTCCGAGGGGACGACCGTCACCGTCTCCGTGACCCAGACCACCGACGAGACGGTGATCGCCGTGAGCGACCAGGGGGTCGGCATCGCGCGCGAGCATCTGCCGCGCCTCTTCGAACGTTTCTACCGCGTCGACAAGGCCCGCAGCCGCGACCTCGGCGGTACGGGCCTGGGACTCTCGATCGTCAAGCACATCGCGCAGGTGCACGGCGGGACCGTCTCGGTCGAGAGCGTCGTCGGGCGCGGCAGTACCTTTCGTCTTCACCTGCCGCGCCGCTGAGGCTCATCTGGCGACCGACGTCGTGCGTCGAGCCGCGGTCGAGCGCCCGGTCACGTCTCCCTTTTGGGCAGCACCCTCGCGCCTGCCGAAGTCTTGTCGCGAGCTGACCTGCCGCTAACTCTCCCCTAACAGTCCCCGGGTAGCGTGACGGTGCGGCGCGTCAGGGGTGCCGCGCCCGGAACGTCCATCGACTCAAGGAAGGCCAGGATGAGGAAGTCCATTCGCTTGCGGCGCACGGCGGCCGCCGTCGCCCTGATGGCTGTCGTCGCCCTCGCGGCGCTGGGGCTTGCCGCCTGCGGCGGCGACGAGACGAGCGCCGAAAGCGGTCCGCCCGCGTCGGACACCACGGACACGATCGTCGGCGCCGGGGCGAGCTTCCCCTATCCGCTCTATTCGAAGTGGGGTAGCGAGTACGCGGGACTCACCGACGTCAAGCTCAACTACCAGTCCATCGGCTCCGGAGGCGGCATCTCGGCGATCACGGCGAAGACTGTGGACTTCGGCGCTTCGGACAGCCCTCTCGAGCCCACCGAGCTCGAAGACGCAGGGCTCGTGCAGTGGCCGCAGTGCGTCGGCGGCGTCGTCATGATCGTCAACCTTGAAGGCATCGAGAGCAACGAGCTCAGGCTGACGGGCGAGCTGATCGCCAAGATCTACAACGGCGACATCACTGACTGGGGCGATCCGGCGATCGCGGCGGTGAACAAGGGCGTCAAGATCCCGTCCGGCAAGATCAGTGTCGTGCACCGTTCCGACAGCTCGGGCACGACGTGGATCTTCACGAGCTACCTCGCTGCCGCTGCAGGCGATGTCTGGACCCTCGGCGGCGAGAAGGAGATCGCGTGGCCTACGGGGGTAGGCGGCAAGGGCAACGAAGGCGTCGCCGCCAGCGTGCAGCAGCTCAAGGGCTCGATCGGCTACGTCGAGTACGCATACGCCGAGGAAGCCGGGCTTGCCACCACCCAGGTCCAGAATGCCGACGGCGAATGGGTGAAGCCGAGCCTTGAGACCTTCACCCAGGCTGCCGCTCAGGCCGATTGGGCCGGGGCCGAGGACTTCTACGTGGTGCTCGTGAACCAGCCGGGTGCGACCACGTGGCCCATCACCGGGGCGTCGTTCATCCTCACGCAGAAGGAGCAAGCCGACGCTGGTCGCGCCCAGACCATGCTGAAGTTCTTCGACTGGGCGTTCACCCAGGGCGGCGCCGCGGCGGAAGAGCTCAACTACGTGCCGCTACCCGAGAGTGTCTACACGCTGATCGAGAGCGAATGGGAGAAGAGCATCACCGCCGCCGGTGGACCGGTCTGGCCGCTCTGAGCGCCGGTCCGCAGTAACACCGGCATACGTCGCGCACGGAGGTAGGGACGTGAGCACGGTCGAACTCGACATGCAGCGACAGACAGGGCCGCGCCGCGGCGCCGCTGAGGCGGCGCCGCGGCGCGGCCATCGCTTCGGTGACCCGGTCTTCCGCGTCCTCACGCTGGTCTGCGGGCTCCTGGTCACCATCGCCATGTTCACCCTCGCCGGGGTGCTCATCTATGACTCGTGGCCGGCGATCAGGGAGCTTGGCTTCAGCTTTCTCACCACGGTCTCGTGGTCGCCGAGCAGCGGGAGCTACGGGGCGTTGTCGGCTCTCGCGGGGACGGCGCTGACGACCATCGTCGCGATGGTCATCGCGGTGCCCCTCGCGTTCGTCATCGCCCTGCTGTTGACCGAGCTGGTGCCGCCGTCCGTCGCTCGCGTCATCGGGACTGCCGTGGAGATGCTCGCCGCGATCCCAAGCATCATCTTCGGGATGTGGGGCCTGTACGTGCTGGTGCCCTTCATGCAGGGCACAGTCGTCCCGGCGGTCACGGGGAGCTGGCTGGGCGACCTCCCCCTCATCAGGCCGGGGGCTACGTTCCAGGGTGGCGGGTTCTCGATCCTGACCGCCGGGCTCGTCCTCGCCGTGATGGTGCTGCCGTTCATCACCGCCTTCACGCGCGACGTCCTGCTCATGGTGCCGCGCGTCACCAAGGAGGCCGGTTACGGCATGGGCTCGACGACGTGGGAGGTCCTGCGCCGCATCAGCTTGCGCTACGCCCTCAGCGGTGTCGTGGGCGCGGCCTTCATCGGCCTCGGGCGGGCGCTCGGCGAGACCATGGCCGTCGCCTACCTCGTGGGCGGTGAGTTCCTCAACGTCCCGAGCTCCCTCTTCGACCCGGGCACGACCGTGGCGTCGCTCATCGCCCTCCAGTTCGGGGAGGCGATGACCGAGCTGGACATCAGCGCCCTCATCGCCATGGGTCTCGTGTTGTTCGCCATCACCATGGTCTTCCAGGTGTTGGCGCAGATGTGGCTCAAACGAGCGCAGCGGACCGCTGGAGGCCGGGCATGAGCGCCTCCCCTACGGGATCTGCCCTCCGCACTCCCAGGCCCGGCGGGGACGACCACGGCGTGCACGGCCTTCCGCCCTTGTCGGCGGTGCCCGCACGGTCACACGCCCGCCGGAAGGCGGCTGACCTCGCGATCAAGATCGTCTCGTGGGTGGCCGCGTCGCTCGGGATCGCCGTCATGGCGCTCATCGTCTGGGAGGTCGTGAGACGCGGCGTGGGAGCGATCGACTGGGGCTTCTTCACCGAGCTGCCGCCGGCCGTGGGCGAAGAGGGCGGCGGCCTCGGCAACGCCATCCTCGGGACCCTGGTGATCACCGCGGCGGCTTCGCTGATCGCGCTGCCGACGGGCTTCCTTGGCGGCGTGTGGCTCGCCGAGTTCGGGCGTAACGGCCGGATCGCGACGACGGTGCGGATGGTCGCCAACGTCAACATGGGAATCCCGTCGATCGTGGTCGGCCTGTTCGTGTTCGCGGTCCTCGTGAAGCCGTTCGCTCACTACTCCGGCTTCGCCGGCTCCGTCGCCCTCGCGTTCATCATGCTGCCCGTCATGGCGCGGACCACCGAGGACATGCTCAACCTCGTGCCCAACGAACTGCGCGAGTCGGCGCTGGCCATGGGCGTCCCGCGCTGGCGGGTCACGCTCGGCGTCGTCGTGCGGGCGGCACGCAGCGGCCTGATCACCGGAGCCGTCCTCGCCACGGTGCGCGTCGCCGGTGAGACGGCTCCGCTCCTGTTCACGGCGCTGAGCAGCCCGTACTGGTTGGAGGGGCTCTTCGGCCCGGAGGGGTTCTTCGGCGGTCCGGTCGCCAACCTGACGAAGACGGTCTACGACTTCTCGGGCACGCCGTATCCGCGTATGCAGGAACTCGCGTGGGGCGGCGCGCTGCTGATCATCGTCGCCGTGCTCGGCCTCAACGTCCTCATGCGTCTGATCTTCCAGCGAGGTAAGGAATGGTAGGGAGCAAAGTGAAGGACAGCACTGACGGGGCGAGACGGGACGTGCTGGTCGCGCCGCCCGTCGAAGTGGCGGCGGCGCACGCGACCGACGACGACTTCGACGCTCTCGAGAGCGTGATCTCGGTGCGCGGCCTCGACTTCTTCTATGGGAAGGAGCAGGCGCTCTTCGACAACGACGTCGACATCAAGAGGAACCGGGTGACAGCGATCATCGGTCCTTCGGGTTGCGGGAAGTCGACGCACATCCGCACCTACAACCGGATCTACGAGCTCTACCGCGACCACAGGGCGACGGGCGAGATCGTCTTCGACGGCAAGAACATCCTCGTGCCGGGCACTGACGTCCTCGACCTGCGGCGACGCATGGGGATGATCTTCCAGAAGCCGAGCCCGTTCCCCATGAGTGTCTTCGACAACGTGGCCTATGGCCTGCGTCAGCACTACAAGCTGAGTCGCTCCGAGCTCGCCGACCGTGTCGAGGACGCGCTGCGGCGCTCCGCGCTCTGGGACGAAGTCAAGCACAAGCTCGGCGAGCCCGGCATCGCCCTGTCCGGCGGTCAGCAGCAGCGCCTGTGCATCGCGCGCTGCATCGCCACCGAGCCGGACGTCGTCCTCATGGACGAACCCGCCTCGGCCATCGACCCGGTGGCGACGGCGAAGATCGAGGAGCTCATGGAGAGCCTGAAGAAGAACTACACCATCGTCATCGTGACCCACAACATGCAGCAGGCGGCGCGTGTCAGTGACTACACCGCCTTCTTCTACGAGGGGCGCATCGTCGAGTTCGGCCCGACGACGCAGATCTTCTCCAACCCCCGAGAGAAGCAGACCGAGGACTACATCACCGGCCGGTTCAGCTGAGCCTGGGAGGGCCACCGTCCATGACTCATCTGCAGCGCGAGATCGAGCGACTCAAGCGCAAGGTCCTGGCGCTCGGCGCGCTCGTCGAAGAGAACCTGCGTCTTGCCGTCCGGGCGATCGAGACCCACGACGTGGCCAAGGCGCGCAAGGTCATCGCCGGCGACGTCCGGATCGACGTGAACGAGGTCGAGGTCGAGGAGGAGTGCCTCAAGCTCCTGGCGCTCTATCAGCCCGTGGCGAGCGACCTGCGCTTCATCATCGCCGTCATCAAGATCGACAACGAGCTCGAGCGAATCGGCGACCTGGCGGTGAACATCGCTGAGCGCGCCGAGCAGTTGGCCGCCGAGTACCCGGTGCCGGTCCCGCCCAGTCTGACGGTGATGGCCGATCGCATGCGTACCATGATCGGCAAGGCGCTCGACGCCCTCGTGCAGCAGGACGCGGTCGTGGCGCGCAAGGTGCTCGCCGCCGACGACGAGGTCGACGAGCTGTACCGGCGGTTGCTGGAGGAGCTCAAGGAGGAGCTGCGCGCCGATCTCCAGCACCTCGATGCCATCGTCCTCATGTTCAACGTGGCGCGCTACATGGAGCGCCTCGCGGACCACGCGACGAACATCGCCGAGGAGGTCCTTTACATGGTCGAGGGCGAGATCAGCCGGCATCAGCTGCCCGACACTCCGGGAGACCTGCTCGGCGTGAGCGACCCGGAGGACGTCTGACAGGAAGAGTGCCTGCGATCGACAAGTGCGGGACGCCGGACCCTCAGGTCGAGCGTCCCTGTCCCGGCCTCCAGCGCGACGGCGGCCCCTACCCTGCCGTGCGCGGAGAGCCTGCCCGGCGACCCGGGCCTTCCCCTACCAGGCCCGGGTCGCCCCTCTTTCAGGATGCTCTCAGGATGTCGCCAAGCCCAGGTCGCCCTCTGCGGGTATCGCCGGCCCGGGTCGTCTCCCCCTCTCGGCAAGGCGAGTGCCCGACGGCGCGAGACGCTGCGCGTCATGGCAGCGAGCGCTGCTATCTGGTGACGGTGAGCGTCCTGGTCGGGCTGTAGCCGGTCGCGTTGGACGCGTCCGCCGGCATCTTGGCGCGAAACTGCCAGACGCGGTCCGCAGTCGTCATCGCGACCGTCGTCGAGTAGGCGCCGTCCCTCAGGGCGAGTGTCCGCCAGCTCAGCCACTGAGTGTCGCCCTGGCGCCGCTTCTGCAGGATCACGGTCCCACTTCCCGCCGGGTCGGAGGCGGTGCTGACCGCCCCGCGGTAGCTGACCTTCGTGCCCGGCTTGACCTTGCTGGCGGAGAGACTGAGGGTGACCTTCCACTTCGGGAGTGGCGTCTGCGCAGGAGCCGGCGCGTCGGACACCGTGAGCTGAACGGCCGGGCTGTAGGCGGTCACGAGGCCGGCGGTGGGCGGCACGCGCAGGCGTGCCGCCGTCACGCCGGCCTCGGCCGTCCAGTCGAACGAGCATGCTCCGTCGGCGTCGAACACGCCGCTGACCACGTCCGTCCAGGCGGCGTCGTCGCCGCTCTTCGTCTGCAGCCAGACCGTTGCAGCGGGCAGCAGTGGCGTGGTCGAGCCTGTGAACGTGACCGTGTCGCCGGCGGCGACGCTCGTGGCGCTCGCCTTGACGGCAACGACCGGCCGTACTCTGAGCGTCGCCTTGGGCGAGCGCCCGTCGCCGGAGGACCAATAGTAGGAGGTCTCCTTCTTCGGCTTGGCGTTGAAGGAGTAGCTCGAGTACGTCGCGGTCGCGCCATTGCCGAGCTCCTGCGTGTGGCGCGC
The DNA here is from genome assembly GCA_029547745.1 of Actinomycetes bacterium. Taxonomy (GTDB): domain Bacteria; phylum Actinomycetota; class Thermoleophilia; order UBA2241; family UBA2241; genus UBA2241. Next base: position 192 of record JAKPOQ010000023.1, on the reverse strand, counting down.
GGTCTTCACGGCGATCGATCCTGAGGCGCCGTCGCGGGTGTACCGCAGCGTGACCGTCGCGCCGTCCTTGAGCGCAGGGTAGACGCGTCCGCGAAGGCTCGTCCCGATCCCGTAGGTGACCGTCGTCGCGTCGGCCGTCATGGAGAGGCTCGTGAACTTCACCCATGTGTCGCGCAGGGCGAGCTTGGAACG
>JAKPOQ010000193.1 GCA_029547745.1 Actinomycetes bacterium | reverse complement strand
TCGCTGTCGTTCGGCCCGAAGGGGCTCGTCGCCTACGTCGAGGCCGCGCGATGACGGACGAGATCACCGCCCGCGCCGCGGACGAGCGGCTGCAGACCATCCTCAAGGCGGTCGTCGTCGGCGCGCGGGTCCAGGACCCGGCGAGCCTCGCTGCCGGCGAGGACCTCTCGGCGGCGTTCGCCTCCGCGGGCGCCCTCGTGCCGCCCTACGACCCCGAGGCGCTCTGCCTCGTCATCGAGCACTCGAACTCCCTGCGCCAGAACGTCGACGCCTACGCTACCAACATCGACGGCTTCGGCCACCGGCTGGAGCCCGCCATCGACTTCGACGCCGATGACGCCGACCGGCACGTCGCCGACTGCATCGCCCTCGAGCGACAGGCCGCCAAGGAGCGCGGCGAGCTGCCCGCGGACGCCGCGATCGAGCCGACCGAGGACGAGGTCGCAGCCCGCAAGCGCGAGTTGATGCTCCTCGCCCGCGCCGAGCGGGCGCGCCTGGAGTCCTTCTTCGACTTCTGCTGCTTCGACCACTCGTTCGTGGATCTGCGCCGCCGCACCCGTCAGGACCTGGAGGTCACGGGCAACGCCTACTGGGAGGTGCTGCGCAACAACCGGGGCGAGCTCGCTCGGCTCGTCCACGTCGCGGCGCAGTCGGTTCGGCTCCTGCCGCTCGACCCGGCGCCGGTCGAGGTCGAGGAGAAGGTCCGGGTGTCCCCGGTCGCCTACGAGACTACGTCTGCCCGGCGACGGCTGCGCCGCTTCGTCCAGATCCAGGGCGTCGAGTCGGTGTTCTTCAAGACCTTCGGCGACCCGCGCGTCGTCTCGAAGAAGACCGGCGAGGTGTTCCCGGACGTCGGCACGCTGCTGCGCACCCGGCCCGACGACGCGCCCGCGACCGAGCTGCTGCACTTCGCCATCCACTCGCCGCGCTCGCCCTACGGCGTGCCCCGCTGGGTCGGGACGCTCCTGTCGGTGCTGGGCTCGCGGCAGATGGAGGAGGTCAACTACCTCTACTTCGAGAACAAGAGCGTGCCGCCGCTGGCGCTGCTCGTCTCCGGGGGCAAGCTGTCCGAGGCCTCGGTGCCGCGCATCGAGCGGTTCATCGAGGAGAACCTCAAGGGCAAGACCAACTTCCACAAGGTGCTGATCCTGGAGGCCGAGGGCGGCACCGGCTCGGGCGAGAACGCCCGGGCCAAGATCGAACTGCGGCCGCTCACCGACGCCCAGCAGCAGGACGCGCTCTTCCAGCTCTACGACGAGCGCAACATCGACAAGGTCGGCAGCGCCTTCCGCCTGCCCCGGCTGCTCCGGGGCGAGAGCAAGGACTTCAACCGCGCCACGGCCGAGAGCGCCCTGCGCTTCGCCGAGGACCAGGTCTTCCAGCCCGAGCGCGCCGAGTTCGACTTCCTCATCAACCGCAAGCTCCTCGCGGACATGGGCATCCGCTTCTGGCGGTTCCGCTCGCAGACGCCGGTGACCCGCGACCCGGAGCGCATGACCGCGATGGTCGAGCGGCTGGTGCGGGTCGGCGTGCTCACCCCCGAGGAGGGGCGGCTGCTCGCGAGCGACATCTTCAACCGCGAGTTCCGCAAGATCGGCGACGACTGGGTGAAGC
>JAKPOQ010000170.1 GCA_029547745.1 Actinomycetes bacterium | reverse complement strand
CAGACGGCCGGCGCACCCCTCGAGGTGGAGCGAGAACACCGACACCCCGTACGCGAGCTCAGCCAGTTCCATCGATGCCGTGAACCGGGGGTTGACCTCGACGAGGTACGGGACGAGGCCGCCGTCGGACGTCTCGTGGACGACGAGGTCGATCCCGTTGACGCCGCGCAGGCCGAAACGCCGCGTCAAGAGCGTCGCCAGACGCTCGACCTCGGCCCGGAGGCGGACCTCTACGGAGGCGCGCGAGGGCGCGACGAGCGGCAGGATGTTGCCGCACCATACGCGCCCTCGCGCGCCCAGAGCGCGGTCGCCGATCAGTTGCTCGCTGAGGGCGAAGACCCGGGCCGCGTGACCGTCGGCGGCGAAGGACGCCGACGCGGCGCGGCCCTGCACCTCCTCCTGCAACAGGTGGGCACCGTCCAGCGGCCGGCCGTCCCAACGCCGGACGCCGTGCCCACCGCCGCTGCGCAGCCGCTTGCGGAGCCAGCGGCGCTCGCGCTCGCACGACGACGGTTCCTCTCCCGCGAACAGCGTCATGGGGCACGCGACGCCCTCCTCGGCACAGAAGCGCCGCAGCACGCGCCAGTCGCGTACCGCGCGCACGGCCGCGGCCTCGTTGCCGAGGACGCGGCGCTTGCGCGCCAGGCGGGCGACGAGGTCCGGATGGTTCTCGAGGTTCGCCCCGTAGACGACAGCATCCACGCCGACGTCCAGGGCGGCGCGCGCCAGCCCGGCCGCCGTCGCCGGCAGGCCGAGGTCACGGCGCACGGCGCGGCTCTTCGCGGCGCGCGTTTGGTCGCGGTCGCCGAAGAAGTCGACCGCGACGACGCGCGCGCCCGCGCGCGCCGCCGACTCGGCCATGGCGCGGGTGCTCACTCCGATGATGACGATCCCGGCGCTCAGCTCAGCACCACCCCCGTTTCGTCGTCTCGCCGTCCCGTTCTCAGCCCGTCGCCTCGGCCGTGGACCGCGACCACCGTGCCACGGTCACACCAGCTCCTTGGCGACCGCCTCGATCTCCTCGACGTCGAGGACGAGGTCGTTCTGCTCGAACAGACGCTGGATGCACCGCTTGTGGATCTTCATCTTGAGGTCGCCGATGGCGAGGGCGCCGAACACCTTCTTGCCGTCGACCTCCTCCCCGTCCCACGTCGGCTTGCTGCCCTCGATGCCCAGCGGGGGGACGGCGTTCACGTCGCCGAGGACGGCGAGCGTCTCGTGCTCGCGCCACATGTCCTCGGGGAGCAGCGACACGCCTTCGACGCCGGTGCAGAGCACCGCGTGCGCCCCTTCGAGGACGCGCCGGGTCCCCTCGGGGTCACCGGCGGCGGCCGGCGTCGGCTCGACCCCGAAGCGGCTCTTGAGGGTCGCGCACGTCGACCGCGCCCGCTCGAGCGTCCGCGAGGTCAGGACGACGTCGGCGCCCTCCTTGGCGAGGAGCGCGGCGGCGCGCTGTCCCACCGGCCCCGTCCCGGCGAGGACGACGACCCGACGGCCCCGCACCTCGGTCGCCGAGATGATCTTCACGACCGCCGCCGTCGCCGTCGTGTTGCACCCGTTCGCGTCCAGCATCACCGACACGCGGAGGGGACCGAAGAACGCCTGCTTCGCTTCCTGCAGCATCGCCTCGCCCTTGCGCACGTCGGTGCCGCCGATGAACACCGCCGAGTTCTTCAAGTCCGCCGGTCCCCGCGTGAACATCGCCCCGTACACGAGGTCACGTACCTCGCGCGGGTCGATGCCGCCGTACTGCAGGATCGCGTCCACGCCCGCGTCGTAGGCGGTGATGGCGTCGAACACGCTCGGCGTGCGGTCGCCGTCGAGTTGCACCAGGATCTTCTTCATCGCTTCACAAGCCTCCTTGGGTCGCCGGGCCCGTGCTCCCCTCGGCCTCGCGCCGGGCGCGGGCGCTATACTTCTGGCGATACCCGCGCCGGCGACGCTCACGCGCCGCCCGCGGCACGGGAGGGGAGGACGTCTGGACACGTTGCGCGCACTCCCCCTGCGCGAGGGCTGGATCTACGAGGTGATCGTCTGCACCTCCCTGGACGGCACGCCGCACGCGGCGCCTTTCGGGACCTGGACCGACGACCGCGTCGGCCTCGAGTTCCTCATGTACGAGGGCTCACGCACGCTGCGCAACGTGCTCGCGACCCGGGAACTGATCGTCGCCTTCCCGGCCGACGTGCACACCCTGTTCGCGGCCCTGTTCGCTCCCGGGGGCCTCACGTTCGGTCGCGCCCTCACTGTCGGCGCCCCCACCCTCGACGGCGCCCAGGCCACGGTCGAGCTCACGGTCGACGGCACGAGACCCGTCGAGGACGCGGTCCGCGTCAGCGCGATGCCGCGCCGCGTCGCGGTCGAGGGCGACGTGACGCCCCTCAACCGCGCCGACGGCCTCCTCCTCGAGAGCCTCGTCCTGGCGACACGCGCCGAGCTGCCCGGCGCCCCCGCGGTCCTGCCCGTCCTCGACGAGAACCTCCGGGTCGTGCGCAAGGTCGCCCCCGGCTCGGCCGCCGAGCGCGACCTCGAGGCGCTGGTACGCCGCCTCCGGAGCGCGTCGTCAGCTTGACCTCTTCCCCTCACGACCCCGCCCCTTCGACCTCGACCCGCGCCTCGGTGTTGCGCCCGCGGGCGACGAAGACCAAGGCGCGCGCGCCACGCTCCGCGAGGAAGGCGCGCGCCGTCTCCTCGACGTGTCCGGCGGCGCCCTCCTCGACGACGCCGTAGACAGCCGGGCCCCACGAGCTTTGCCCGGCGCCGGCGGCGCCGGCGCGCAGCATGACCTTGATCGCCTCGCCGGCGACGGCGTCGGCGAAGAGACCATGCTGCGCGGCGGCGAAGTACCTCCCGGTCTTGCGATCGATGGCGGTGAGGGCGCGACCGAACCCGGCAAGGTCACGCTCCACGAGAGCCGGCAGGAGCTGCACCTGCGTGATCCGGCAGATCTCCTCGGAGAGACGGACCGAGGGCGACAACTTCGCGAAGATGCCCTCCTCGGTGCGGCCGCTGCACCTGTGCGTCACCTCAGGCACGGCGACGACGATGTCCCATTCGGAGGGGAAGTCGCGGCGCCAGATGATGGTCGGCCACGCCGCCTCGCCCGTGGCGCCGGCCCGATGTCCCGCATCGACGATGAACCCGCCGCCGGTGAAGGCGGCGACGCCGACGCCCGACCGGCGACCGCGACCGAGGGCGGCCGCGATCTCAGCCGTCGACAGGTCGAGCCCGCAGACCGTGGCGAGCCCTCTGCCGACGGCCAGCGCGAGTTGCGTGCCGGAGCCCAGCCCCACGTGGCGCGGGATGCAGTCCCTGACGGCGATCGACACGTGCGGATCGACCCCGAAGCGGTCGCAGAACCGCCGTCGCCAGGCGCGGACGCGCTCGGCGTCGTCGCCGAGCGCGTCCGCGCCTTCCCCCTCTTCGACGACCACCGTCGTGCTCGGCCGGTCGATGGCGACGCCGAGGCTGCCGTAGCAGCGACCAAGGTCGTCGCTCAGGTTGGTGAACCCGAGGTGCAGACGGCTGCCGGTGGTGACAGTCACTCTCATGGCTACTCGCGGGGTCGCTCCTGACAGGAGCGGAGAGCGCCGGCGATCTCGTCCGCGCCGCCGAGCACGTGGAGGTGCTCGATCCTGCGCAAACGGTCGGCGTTCTCCACGTCGAGGGCGCGGATCCTCAGGGTGAGCGACTCGCCGCCGGGGCGCGTCGTCACTGTAGTGCCCGGCCGCTGGTCGACCGGCAACATGAAGATGGGGATGTCGGTCTTGCCGACCTGGGCGACAGCATTGGTGATGATGGTGTCGGCGATCCCGCAGGCGACCTTGGCGGTCGTGTTCGCCGTCGCTGGGGCGACGACGAAGCAGTCATAACGCCCGATCTGCATGGGGCCGACGATGAACGGCGTGTTGGCGTCTTCCTCGACGAACACCCGACGGCTGATGCGTCGCACCTCGTCCTCGAGCTTGTACCAGCGCAGGACCTTGACCGCCGCCCTGGAGAGGACGGTCGTGATCTCGACCTCCTCGGCCTCACGGATCGCGGCCATCGCCGTCACCGTCTCGCGCAGCAGGTCACCGGACCCGGTGATGCCCCACACCACGCGCAGTGTCATCCCCGCCTCCCGATGCCGGTCGTCATCACTTCCTCCTTGCTCCGCCGACCGCCGCCGTCGCTGCGCCCCGCTCACTCGGCGTTTTCCACCGACCGGGCACGGCGCAGCAGCCGCGCCATGCGTACCAGGCGGTCGACGACGCGGTGCGACGCGGCCAGCCCTTCGGCGTCCGCCTTGACGCCCGCGGCCCCGCGGTCCTGCGACCACAGGGCGGCTCCCAGGTTGGCCCCGAACGAGCCGCCCCCGACCGGCACCATCTCGTTGATCACGAAGAACCCGAGCAGCGACAGCAGGGCGGGCTCCTGCCCGCCGTTGCGGTCGCCGCCGACACAGAGGCCCGCCCCGACCTTGTCGCGGAAGGCATGCGCGTCGGCGGCGACGAGCGCCCGGCAGCGGTCCATGGCCGCCTTGAGCTGCCCGCTGACCTGGCCTTGGTAGACGGGCGTCGCCAGGATCCAGGCGTCCGCGGCCAGCAACTTCGGATACAGGTCGCCCATGTCGTCGTCGATGATGCAGCCCTGCCGCTTGCGCACGCAGTGGTCGCAGTGCCGACAGAAGCCGATGTCCTTGCCGTGGAGACTGAAGTAGTCGACGGCCACGCCGTGCTTCGCCGCCGCGTACTCGAGGGCCTCGTTCACGGCGTAGTGCGTCGCCTTGAGGCGCGGGCTCCCGGCGACGCCGAGGACGCTGATGTCTGCACCTGTGCTCACTTCTCTCCCGCGATGGCCTCGCGTCGAGACGCCACGACTACGGGCACCAGACCTCGACGCCGGCTCCCACCGACCGCGAGGAAGGGGCGGGGGCCGACACCGGACCGGGGTCGGCCCCCGCCTTCCCCGCACTGCGCGCCCAGCGACGCCTCGCCCCGCCGGACGCGCGGATCAGCCGCTGGTATCACTCGACCTTCTTGACGTCGGAGACGAAATCGTAGACCACCGCCGCCAGGAGACCGCCGATGATCGGGCCGATGACGTAGATCCAGAAGTCGCCCCAACTGTAGTTGCCGCCCCAGCACGTCAGGGCGAGCAGCGGGCCGAAGGAACGCGCCGGGTTCATCGACGCGCCCGTCCACGCCCCGGTGACCCAGATGTCCGCCGCCACCACGAGGCCGATCGCCGCCCCGGCCCATCCCGAGGGGGCGCGCTTGTCGACCGCGACGCCCCAGATGGCGAGGACGAGGAAGAAGGTCGCCGCCGCCTCGGACACGATGGCCTGGATGTAGCTCACGTCGGGCCCCGGCGCAGTACCGCCCATGCCGGCGTCGACGGCCCGTGTCCCCAGGATGATGATGAGCACCACGCTGGCGAGGAAGGCGCCGACCAACTGCGAGACGACGTAGGCGACCATGTCCGTGGTCGGCAGACGGCCGGTGGCCCACAGGGAGATGCTGACGGCCGGGTTGATGTGGGTGCCCGAGATGTGCCCGAAGGCGTAGATCATGGCGAGGACGGCGACGCCGAACGCGAAGCCGATGAGGAAGAGACCCGCCGGATCCACCCCCTTCTCCGGCGCGAGGAAGAGGACGACGGCGAGCACTGAGCCCGTGCCCAGGAACACGAGCACGAACGTCCCGATCAGCTCCGCGAGACAACGTTTCGCCAGAGTTGGCTGCGGCACAGTACCACCTCCTTGACTCAGTGGTGGGAACGGGTCCGGGCGGGGGCCCGGAGATCATCGGCCCCCGCCCCTCGCCCGTCCATACGCTCGTCAGACCAAGGCGACCGCCCGCAGCCTCAGACCGCGAGGTGCCACTGGCAATAGCCCTTGGCGCCGCCGCCGCGGCCGGTCACCATCGGGACGTTCCTCTTGATCAGCGTGCACGTCGCGCAGTCCTTGCACGCCCTGACCGGAGCGCCCGGCTTGTCCGGCGCCACGGCGACGGCGTTCGTCATGATGGTCGCCGTCGTGCACTCGGGCGTCAGGAAGCAGGGGAAGTCGGCCAGACTCATGAGGGCCGCGAACCGCTGCGTGATGGCGCACGCCGGATACGTGTAGCGCTGCGGGTTGGCGAGGACCTCGTGCTTGTCGACCGGGCTGAGGTCGACCTCGATGCCCTTGACCTTGCCGCCGGCGCCCAGCGGGGTGATGTCGAGGATCGACTCGCCGCGCTTCAGGATGTCCATGAAGTCGACGTTGTGGAGCTCGTCGGCCTCGCCGCGGTCGGGATGCATGGCGCAATAGTTGTGGAAGCGCTTGTTCAGCAGGTCGATCACCATCGGCACCGTGAAGCTGTCCTTCCACAGGATGTAGGCCGTCGCGCAGGCCGTCGACCCCGTCGCCGCCGAGAGGACGTCGTAGACGCTCTTGTAGGCGTCCTTCTCGAGGCCGCGCCGCAGGGTGTTCTCGAGGACGTCGGTGACCGCCTCGTAGATCGCGAACACCATGTCGTCGTTGAACATGTTGTAGGCCGACTGGGCGATGTGGTGGGCGACGTCGCCGACGCAGTAGGCGGGCACGGCGGTGATGTTCGCCGGATGCACGCCTGCCTTGAGAGCGGCGACGATCGTCGGCCGCATGCGCTCCTTGTACTGCTGCATGTACTTGCGCACGTCGAACGACGTGTGCGGCCCGTGCCCGCCGAGGTTGTGGGTGTCCATCAGATGAGCCTGCGCGGCGATCGGCTCGCGATAGACCATCTGCAGCATCTCGACCTCGGCCTTCTCGGCCTCGGCCAACGTCTTGCCGGACTCGATCGCGCCGCGCAGCGCCGCGCCCAGCCCGTACGAGGTGTTCATGCCCCAGGACTTGCTGGCGAGGATGGTCTTCTTGTGCTCGGCGGGGATGTCGAGCCCGACCAGGATCTGGTTCACCAGGTTGGGCACCGAGCCGACCGACATGGCGAAGTCGACGACGCAGGTGGGCCCGTACATGCCGCCGTAGCGACGCACGGCCTCGCGGCTGACCAGGGCCGTGTTGGCCCCGATGGCGTCGATGAACTTCCACATCGAGTCCTTGAACGCCGCGTCTTCCTCGTAGAGGATCTCGAGGATCGGCGGCGTCTGGTAGTGCTCGACGAACGGGTCGTCCTCAGGCCGCACGTAGTCGGTGAGCCCGGTCAGGACGTCGAAGTGGGCGTTCACCGAGTCGACGTGCAGGGCGATGACCTCGGGCGACTGCCCGTCGCCCGGCTTCATCTTGTTCACCGCGTCCACGTAGGGCTTGGCGTCGCTCACGTGGAACGTGCCGCCGCGCTTCTCCTTGTTCACACCGAAGACTGCACGGGTCGCGCCGACGGCCTCGTCGACTACCTTCTGGTACAGCGACATCTCTACCTCCGTGAGTCATGTGTCGTGGCAGACGTGGTCCGCGTTCTCGCCTATCGCATCACCTCACTCTGCGTCTCGTGCCTGACGTCGCTCAGGGATCCGATCAGCCATGAGCACGACCGCAGCGGCCGGCCGGTCCACGCAGGCGCTGCTCAGGCGAGAGCCTCGTGGCACTCGGGGCACAGGATGCGCGGCAGCTTCTTCGCCCCCTTCTTCATGGGCAGCGGGTAGCCGCCCTCCCAGATGTCCAGGTCCTCCCTGATGGCATGTTCCATGCAGAGGCCCATGCCGCACACGATGCAGATGCCGACCGCCTCGGTCTGTCTGCCGGCTTTCGCACAGATGTAGCACTGCATACCTCGCCCTCCTTGGCCTGGTCGTCCGCACGTGCCGATGTCACCGCGCGAGAGCATGATGAAGAGGGATCCATCGGGAGCGACTCCGGCGGCCTTCGCGCGGAACATCCCGGCAACGCGACGTTCAAGAGCGACGCCACGCTCACGGTATCGGCATCACCCCCCAACTCCTTCCCCCGCACCCGCAGGTCGGGGGCCGCCGACGTCATCGCCTGACGCGACGTTCGTCCGTCGACCGACATGAATGCAGCCGGGCCGCCGAGTGTCCGCTCGGCGGCCCGGCTGCACGAAAGCGGCGCGATCCAGCAACCGGGCGGTCCCGTCCGCAGGGTAGCCACGACTCCACGACCGTACGACCAAACGATTCTATCCATATCAGACAGAACTCAATCATCATCGATCCCGGACCAAGCGCAGACCCGCCATCGACGCGGGAGATGACGCGCGAGGCGAGGATCACAGCCGTAGACGAACGGCCGCCGGAGTCACTGCCCAGCTCACCGACGGCAAGACGGAGCGCGCTGCCCCGGCCCGGCGGGTCGCCGACGTCGGCCAGCGCGCCGAGGAGAAGGTCGCCGCCCACCCCGCTGTGCGGGCCCAAGCAAGCGACCCTCACACCACGTCCGGGCCGGCGCCCTCCGTCGCTTACGGGCCGAGCGTGCCCTCCGCCGCGTCCGGGCCGAGCGTGCCCTTCGCCGCTTCCCCGCCGAGCGTGCCCTCCGCCGCGTCTGGCCCCGGGGCACGATTGATCAGATTGGCGAGGTAACCGGCCCCGAAGCCGTTGTCGATGTTCACGACCGAGACGCCAGGCGAGCAGGAGTTGAGCATGCCGAGCAGGGCGGCGAGGCCGCCGAGGCTGGCGCCGTAGCCGACGCTCGTGGGCACGGCGATCACGGGACAGGCGACCAACCCGCCGACGACGCTCGCCAGGGCGCCCTCCATACCGGCGACCGCGACCACCGCGCGGGCCCGCCCAAGGATCTCGCGCCGCGAAAGCAGGCGGTGGATCCCCGCCACGCCGACGTCGTAGAGGCGTTCGACCCGGCTGCCCAGGGCTTCGGCGGTCAGCGCTGCCTCCTCGGCGACGGGCATGTCGGATGTGCCGGCGCTGCAGACGCACACGAGACCCTCCGCAGTCACCGCCCGGGGGTTCAGCACGGCCATGCGCGCCTCGGGGTGGAGGCGCGCGGGTACCCGGCGCGCAAGCTCTTCGAGCTGCGCCGGGTCGGCGCGCGTCGCCAGGACGTTCGTGTGCCCGTACTCCACCATGCGCTCAGCGATGGCGACGACTTGCTCGACGGTCTTGCCGGAGCAGAAGATCGCCTCGCCGTAGCCACGCCGCAGCTCACGGTGGTGGTCGAGGGTGGCGAACCCCAGATCCTCGAAGGGCAGCCTGCGCAGACGCTCGACGACGCGGTCGA
>JAKPOQ010000069.1 GCA_029547745.1 Actinomycetes bacterium | reverse complement strand
GCCTGTTTCTCCTCGATCGAGCGTGCCAGGTCTGCGAGGCGCGACTCCTCGTTGAACAGCGCGCCCTGCGCCCTCTCGTCTTCGAGCCTCGCGATCTCGCGTTCGAGCTTGGCGATCGTGGTCTCTTTGATGAGCGCGCTGACCTCGCCGCTCCGGCTGCGGTACTTCTCGCGCGCCTCGGCTCGCGCCCGCTCGCCAGCGGTCGCGAGCTCCGCCTGAAGGATCTCCGTGAGCCGGGCGGCGTGGGTGCTGATGAAGCGCCTGAGCTCAGGCGTCACGTCGTCGAAGAGGTCGGCGGCGTGGTCGAGAAGGGCGCCGTCGGTGGCCGGAGCAGCGTCGCGCAGCTCGACCGCGGCCACGTGCGGGAGCGGCTCCCCGACGTGGCCGCCCCCTACCGGGAGCACGACGGTGCGCACCCAGTCATGGAACGTCTCGCGCAGCTCGTTGACGGCGATCTCCTCGAGGAAGAGCAAGACGAGCGCATCCGCGTCGCCCGGCACTCGGCCGGTGCGAACGGTCCAGCGCGAGACCTCCTCGCCGGTACCGGGGAACCGGCGGCGCGAGAGCACCGAGAACGCCTTCTGCAGCATCGGGTGGGAGAGGTGCATCATGGCCACGTCGGGCCGCGGGTTGAAGACGGTGCGCTCGCCGACATGCTCGATGAAGGGCTCGCTGTCGAAGGCGAGCCGCCGCAAGGGCCCGCGGCCGTCGCGACCCGAGGACGTCCTCAGGCTCTCATCCACGACCTCGATCCAGCCCGGCAGGTCGGGATGGACCAGCCGCCACGTGCCCGGAGCGTCGCACTCGGAAGCCGGCACGAGCTGGGGGCGTCCGGCATGAACGGCGAGCGCCGCTTCCAGCGTCTCGCGCAGCGAACCGCGGTCAAGGTCAAGCTCGTCGGCGAGAGCGGAAAGCTGCTCGGCCGCCGCCATGTCGTCCGTCACCGTGTCGTCGGCTTCGATGCTCGCCCGCGCGCGGTTGCGCTGCAGACGCTCGTCGAGGTCGTGGGTCACTCGTTCCATGGCCTCGCCTTCGACAAGCCGTCGGTGCATCGCTTCATCAAAGAGCTCGTTGACGCTGCCGAGGTCTTCGCGGATGTCGTTCGCCTTGCGCATCACGTGGGCGAGGAACCTCATGTCGTCGTCCGTGTCGGCCACGAAGTGGAAGACCTGCACGTCGCGTGCCTGCCCGTGACGGTCGAGGCGGCCGTTGCGCTGTTCGACCTTGCTCGGGTTCCAGGGCAGGTCGTAGTGCAGCAGGTAGCGCGCGGTGCGCTGCAGGTTGAGGCCTTCGGAAGCGGCGTCGGTGCCGAGCAGGACCCGTACGTCCGCGGCCGGATCGTTGAACGCCTGCTTGACGTCGTCGCGCTCCTGCTCGTCCATGCCGCCGTACAACGTGAGGATGCGTTCCGGCTCGTAGCGTTCGCGCAGCCGTCGAGCGAGGTAGTCGAGCGTGGTCTTGTACTCGGTGAAGACCACGAGGCGCTCGTCGTCGCGCCAGTGTCCGTCAGCGCGGAGGCACTGGTCGATGAGGGACACCAGGGCGGCGAGGCGCGCGTCGGCGACCGGGTCGGGGTCGCCGCCGTCACCTGTGCTTGCGTCCAGCCCGAGCCCCGCAAGAGCGTCGTCGATCGCCTTCATCTGCGACTGCATGTCCGGCGCGGCGTGCTTCAGCCAGGCGCCGACGACGCCCGCCGCGGTCGCCTCCTGCTCCTGCGCCTCGCGGTCATCGCCCGTCTCGCGCTCGACGCTCTTGCGGGCGGAGTCCACCTCGGCTTCACTGGCCTCGGCCGTCTCGGCCAGTCCTTCCTTGCAACGGCGCCAGGACTCCGCGAACGCCACCGGGCAGGAGAGAAGACGCTTGCCGAGGATCTCGAGCGCGAAGCTTCCTGCGCGGCGCCGCTTACGGTCGCCCGCGGCTATCCATGAACGCATGGCCGCCCGGAAGTCGTCGTAGGCCTCGGTCAGAGCAGTCTCCTCGGGCGACAGGGCCAGCGGTAAGGCTCTCGGTTCGAGGCGGGTGCAGAACTTGGGTGGGTTGGTGCGCGCGTTGATCTCAGACTTGAGGCGCCTGACGACCACCTGCTCGACGCGGCTCCGCTGGGCGCCCTTGAGCTCGTCGGTGGCGCTGAAGCGCACCGGGTCGAGCAACTCCAGCAGACCGGTGAAGCTCCGCGTGTGGCCGTTGTGCGGCGTCGCGGAGAGGAAGAGGCGGTGTTCGAAGTATGGGGCGATGAAACGCAGCATCTTGGTGAGGTCGCTGTCCTCGCCGAAGGGCGACGGCATCAGGTTGTGACATTCGTCCACGATGAGGAGGTCCCAGGGGAGGTGAGGTGAGCCCTCGGGTACCCGGCACGCGGCCCGGAACTGCTCGAGGACGTCCGCCTGGCGGAGGTAGTGGTACGAGGTGATGATCCGGTTGAACGCGCGCCAAGGGTTGGCGTCCATACCCAGGCGGCGCTGCAGCGCCTGCGTCTCGGCACGATCGACGAGGTCGAACGGCAGCGAGAACTTCTCCTTCATCTCGTCGCGCCACTGCAGGCGCAACGAGGCGGGCGTGAGGATGAGCACCCGCTGCACACGGCGGCGGATGAGCAGCTCGGCGAGGATCAGCCCTGCCTCGATCGTCTTGCCGATGCCCACATCGTCGGCGATCAGCAGGTTGACCCGCGGCATCCGCAGGGCCTTGAGGAGCGGTATGAGCTGGTAGTCGTCGACCTCGACGGCGCCGTGGAACGGGCTCGACACCGGTAGGCGGTCGAGCGGTCCCGCGTCGTCGGGGTCGACGAAGGGCATCGTGGCCGTCCACCGGGCCGCCCGGACCAGTGCGTCGAAGTCCCCGG
>JAKPOQ010000052.1 GCA_029547745.1 Actinomycetes bacterium | reverse complement strand
CGCCGAGCCGCTCGTCGAACAGACGCAAGCCGTGCTGTTCGGCGGCCGGCCGGCGACGGAGGACGACGTCGCCCCCGTCGCCGCGCTTCGCCGCGAGCTTCGGCGCGTGCTGCGCGCACACTACGGACGCGGGCGCGCCCTTCTCGCCCCGTACGACCCGAACCGGCGCAGGAGCGGCGTGCAGTCCGCACCGGCGGCAGCACCGCCGGCAGCACCACAGAGCCTCACTCACGCAGCATGTCCCGACCGCTCGGCGTGACAGCGCGCACCCGCTTCTGGGAGGTCGACGCCGCGCGAGGACTCGCCATCGTGGCGATGGTCGCGTTCCACTGCGTCTGGGACTGGGCCTACTTCAGCGACGCCGCCCTGGACGAGGGCGCGCGCTACTTCTCCGGACCCATCGCCGGCTCGTTCATCCTCCTGCTCGGCCTCTCTGTGGCGCTCGATCGCGACCGCACACGGGCGCGCGGGTGCTCGCTGGCCGGCCGCGCCGCCTATCGTGTCACCCTGATCGGCGGCGCGGCCGGCCTCGTCAGCCTCGGGACCTGGCTGGCGCTGCCGGACAGCTTCGTCTACTTCGGCATCCTGCACCTGCTCGCCGCATGCACGCTGCTGCTCGCCTTCACGGCGCGCTTCGGCGCAGTCGCCAACTCCGTCATCGGCATCGCGGTGCTCGTCATCGGCTGGAGCGGCTTGCTCGACGCAGCCGCCCCTGAGCCCTGGCTCGCCATCCTGGGCTGGGAGGCGCCACGGGCCACGGTCGACTGGTACCCGCTGGCGCCGTGGGCCGGTTTCGCCTTTCTCGGATTCGCGGTGGGACGGACCTTGTACGCCGGCGGCGCGCGCCGCTTCGCGCTGCCCGACCGGAGCCGAGCGACAGCGCCGCTGGAAGCACTGGGTCGCCACTCCCTGCTCATCTACCTGACACACCAGGTCGTCCTGTTCCCCCTCTTCTGGCTCGTCGCCGTCGTCCTGTGATCCCCCCCGACCGCCGCCGCCTGCCACACCAGATCCACTCTCTCATACTCCCCAGGGCGTGCCGACCCCGTCATGCTCGCAAGGCGTGCCGGACGGTTACAATGAACCATGAGCCTCTCGCGTGGCACCCGTCTCTTCCTCCTCCTCTGGTGGGTCCTCGTCGTCCTCTACCCCGACCCCGGGGTGCTGCTCGTGAGCTTGCGCGACCTCTCACACCCTCGCGCCGACGTCGCCGCGGTCGAGGGACTGGCCCGAGAGCTGCCCGACGACCCCCGCCGGATCGAGGCCGAGGTGCTGCGGCGCATCCCGTATGCGACCGACTGGGAGGTGTGGGGCGTCCCGTGGCGCTTCCCGACCGCCGCCGAAACGCTCGCCGCAGGCCGCGGCGACTGCGAGGCGCGAGCCATGGTCCTGATGAGCGTGCTGGCGGCGAAGGGGATCCCGTACGACCTGCGCAACTCCTTCGACCACATGTGGGTGGACTACCCGGGCAAGGTCCCGACGGCGAGCGAGAACGACGCTCGCGTCCTCGCCGACAGGAAGGACGGCGTCCTGCGCCTTCGACTGCCCGAGGACTTCGACCTCAGACGCGAGGTCGAGAGCAAGGTCGCCCTGTTCTGGGACCCGATGCCGTGGGGACGCCGTCTCCTCCTCACGTTCGGGCTGCTGCTGATCCCCGTCGTCGGGCGACGTGTACCGGCCGGCTCTCTACCTCTATGCCCAAGCCGGCCGTCCCGGCCTGGCGCCGGCGCCAGCGTTACGCGTCTTGCTAGACTGGACAAGAAGGCCCGGCTCGACGAGGATGACATCGCCAGGGCGTGAACGGCCGGGGCGCCGTCTTCCCGATGTTACGACCATTGCGAGAGGAGAGATCCATGATCAGGCGATTCGGCAGAAGCATGCTGCTGGCGGCGCTCGTCATCGTGCTCGCGACGGCGGGCACGGCGTGTGGCGGCGGCGACGAGTCGGCGGGTACCGAGGAGAGTCCCTCGGCGAGTGCCACAGAGACTACCGCAGCGACCACTGAAGAGACCACCTACAGGAACACGCAGTACGGGTTCGAGATCACCTACACTGAGCCGCTCAGTCAGCTCAACCTGACCGATACAGGGGGCGCGGAGTACGCGATCGCCTTCGTGGACAAGGACGGCCCGACGATACATGACGACTACGCCAACGGCGTCAGGATCTCGGTCTTCAAGCTGCCGCGTGCGTACAAGGCTGCGGAGGTGCCCAAGCTCCGTGACCAGTTCGAGCAGGCTCTCAAGGAGATGGTGGCCGATACGAGCGGCGGCAAGGTGACCAGCGACGTCACGGCGACCGAGATCGACGGCGTCCCCGGCTTCACCGTGAACTACCGGTTCACGGAAGGCGGCGAGCAGCTCGCCTGCCGGGTCACCGTTCTCATCAAAGGCAAGTGGGAGTACGACCTGACCGAACAGACGCTGAGCGACGACTGGACGTCCATG
This sequence comes from Actinomycetes bacterium, assembly GCA_029547745.1. Taxonomy (GTDB): domain Bacteria; phylum Actinomycetota; class Thermoleophilia; order UBA2241; family UBA2241; genus UBA2241. Next base: position 1,713 of record JAKPOQ010000052.1, on the reverse strand, counting down.
GAGAGCACGCTGCACCAGGTGGTCCAGAGCTTCAAGACGTTCTGAGGCGGCAGAGCGGACCGCCCGGACCACAGGCCTGCAGTGAGCGAGGCTCGCTGCGAGAGACGTCGGTCCGCCCCGGTCAACGGTCGCCGGTCCCGTGCGCGTAGTCGATTCCACGCAATCTCCCGCGCTCCATATCATCGAAGACGTCGATGACCTTGGCGAGACCCATGACCGACAGGTAGCCCTTGCCTTCTATCCGGCCGGCGAACACGCGCGGCGTCGCCAAGCGGAGATGAGCGGCGTAGCGGACGAGGCCCGGCGCGGCGGCGTAGACCTGCCGGGTGCTGAGTGCACCCACCGAGCCAGCTGGCGCCGCCCTCGGCAGGCCGGATGATCCAGATCGCTCTCGCTTGGCGCGGCGTCACGCAGATCGCCGCGACCCGGTCGAGCGCTCTGCCGAGTTCAGCGGAGTAGCGCCCTTTGGCCGCCCGCCCCGCGGCCGCGCACGCAGAGCTGCCGGTCATCGATCTGCTCGCCGTGGGCGCCGCGCGCTCACGAGAGCGCGCTATACGCACGGCCGATCTCCGGTTGAGTACCTACGCTGCAGAACGGGCAGGTCGAGACCTCGACGGCCTCGGCGACGGCGTCCCTGGTTGAAGTACTCGGTGAGCGCGGCGATCCCCTCGTCGCTGACGCAACGGCCCCCCTCGTGACGCGAATCGGTGCACAGGGCGACGTACACGGACCCGGCGCCACCGAGCTCGCGGTTGAGGCGACCCACCTCGCACTCTTGGTCGTCGCAGGTCGAGGGCTTGAGCCCGGCCATGTCGCTCAGGTCGACGACGCGCCCGCACTCCGTACAGCGCAAGTCGAACGAGACCGCCTGGGCGCTTGAGAGGTACTCCCAGAAGTGCCGGCCCTCCCGGTACTCGCCCACGGGGATGCCGGGCTCGTCGGAGAAGAAGGAGGTGCGTGCCGCAGTGGTAGCAGCCCTCGACGACGAGGTAGCCGCTGCGCACGTCGGTCATGACCCAGCGGTGGAAGCAGACGTTCATGGCGGCGGCGCGGTGACGGCGAAGGAAGCGGACCTTGACACAGCGATCCGAGTCCGCGCGTCCGGCCTCACTTGGCTGGACAAGAAGACCCGGCTCGGCGAGGATGACGCCAGCGGAGCGTGAACGGCCGGGGCGCCGTCTCCCCGATGTCAGGGCCAGGACGAGAGGAGAGACACATGATCAGGTGGTTCGGCAGAAGCATGCTGTTGGCGGCGCTCGTCATCGTGCTCGCGGCGGCGGGCACGGCGTGTGGCGGCGGCGACGAGTCGGCGACCACGAAACAGACTACCTACACCAACGCCCAGTACGGGTTCGAGATCACCTACGCCGAGCCGCTCAGTCAAGTCAACATGACCGCTTCGGGGGGCGCGGACTACGAGATCGCCTTCGCGGACAAGGACGGCCCGCTGGTCGATGACCAGTACGCCAACGGCGTCATGGTCATCGTCAAAGAGCTTGAGCGTCCGGTCAAGGCTGCCGACGTACGCAAGCTCGGCGACGATGAAGAGTTCAAACGGACCCTCAAGAAGTCGTTCACCGACGCAGGCCGCACGATCACCAGTGACGTCGAGATGACCGAGATCAACGGCGTCCCCGGCTTCACGCTGACTTACGAGGGGACGCTGGGCGGCGAGCAGCTCACCTGCCGACTCACCGTTCTCTACAAAGACAA
>JAKPOQ010000035.1 GCA_029547745.1 Actinomycetes bacterium | reverse complement strand
AAGGCCAAGGACCTGCGCAAGGCGGTCGCCAAGGCGGCCACCACGCCCTCGCGCGAGGTCGGCGAGGGCACCGATCCCGAGAGCAGCGACGAGGACATGGAGGGCGCGATCTTCGAGGACGCGTCCTGCTACTACTGCATGACCGCGCGCGGCGAGTCGAAGGTCATCTCGTCGTTCACCATCGAGCCGACGACGCGCGTGGAGACCGAGGACGGGGAGCTCATCCTCGGCTACGCGAACACCGACCGGGGCGGGCGCGTCCCGAACCTGCGCTTCCCGCTGTCGTCGTTCCACAGCAAGCGCGACCTCATCCGCCAGCTCCCGTCGGCCGACCTCCAGTGGACCGGCAGCGACAACAACGTCCAGGGACTTCTCCGCGTGCTCGCGCGGCGCGACGTCCCGCGTCGACCGGGCTCGAACATGCTCGGCGACTACAAGAAGGGCGACCACCACGTCTGGCTCGGCCCGGCCGGCGCCATCGGCAAGGACGGCTTCATGAACCCCTCACCCGTCATGTACGTCCCGAGCGGCGGCTCGCTCGACAAGCGCGTCGAGTACAAGGACTGCGACGAGGACACGTTCCTCGAGGTCGCCTCGACCGTCTTCCGGCACCTGCCTCTCGTGAACAAGCCGGAGGTCATCCTGCCGATCCTCGGCTGGTTCTTCGCCACACCGATGAAGCCACGCTTCATGGAGAAGGTCGGCACCTTCCCAGCACTGTTCGTCTGGGGCACGCAGGGCTCGGGCAAGTCGAGCGTGTGCATCGACATCATGTGGCCGCTCTTCGGCGTCCGCGACGCCGAGCCGTACAGCGCGACGGAGACCGAGTTCGCGCTCCTGAAGCTCCTGTCATCGACGCGCTCGGTGCCGGTCTTCATCGACGAGTACAAGCCCTACGACATGCAGCGCCAGCGGCTCAACACGCTGCACCGCTACCTGCGACGCCTCTACCGGGGCGAGGTCGAGGAGCGCGGGCGCCCGGACCTCAAGGTCGTGAGCTACCAGCTCCAGGCGCCGGTGTGCGTGGCAGGCGAGACACGGCCGACGGAGTCGGCGCTTCTCGAGCGCATCATCACGTCGAACCCCGACAAGACGACGCTCGCTGAGAAGCCAGCGGCGCGCCACTCCTACCGCGAGCTGCGCTCGGTGGACCTGCTGCTATTCGCGCCCCGGTACATCCAGTTCTGCCTCGGGCGCGACTTCGCCGCCGACCTCGAGGTGGCGCGCGCCGTGGCAAAGGCGCTGCTCGGGGAGCGCAAGGTGCCCGTGCGCGTCGTCGAGAACCTCACCGCGATGCTCCTCGGCATCCACCTCTTCGAGGAGTTCGCCAAGCACTGCGGCTGCGAACTGGCCGACGACCTCGGGGTCGAGGCGGCGGTCCAAGCGGTACTCGACGACGTGCTGGAGACCGACCACGGCGTGAAGAACGCCTTCGACCACTTCCTGGAGATGCTGGGCGTGATGGCCGTGCAGGGGGAGCTCAAGCACAAGGTCCACTACGTGTTCGACGAGGGGCGGCTCGCCCTGCATCTCGAGAGCGCGTACGACGCCTTCCGGCTGCACTGCAAGCGCATCGACTACGACGGCGAGATGGTCGACCTGAAGCAGCTCCGTCGGCTGGTGGCTGAGAGCAAGAAGCAGGGCGGCTTCGTCACCGCCGAGAGCGAGCGCGTGACGTTCGACAGCGGCCGTCGCCGCGCCGTTATGATCGACTTCGAGAAGACCAAGGTCGTCACCGCCGACGACTTCCCGACGCCCGAGCCGGGGAGCGGCGGCGGGTTCCGCGACAACTTCAAGGGGCGCTACGGCCACGACGACTCGTAGCCGCCGGGGTCTTCGCGTCCTCGACCTCACCAGGAGCGCCGAGGCGGCGGCAGTCGCGGAGCAGGGTGGCGGCGTTCTGCAGCCCCTCCTCCTGCTTCTTCGTGGGCTTCGTCTTGGTGCCGTCCTTCTTGGTGGTCGTCGTCGTGGCCACGAAGGTGAGGTCGGCGAGCGAGGCGTCGAGCTCGATGTTCTCGGGCGGCACGCCGAGGCGGATGAGGCCCGTGCCGCGTTGCACGCGCAGGAGCGCCTTCCGCTCCTCTTCGCCGAGCCCGTACAGGTCGTACTTGCCGAGATCGGCGCGCAGATCGTTCAGCGCCGGGTCCTTGTCGCTTCCGTCGCGCAGCCGCGACTTGTCGAGCCAGCCGTCGTCCTTGCCGTGCTTGCGCGCCGCCGCGAGCAAGAGCATGCGCAGGAACTTCAGGTCGCTCTTGCGGAAGCCGCCGAAGTCCTGGCCGTTGATCTCCACGACGTGGCGGTCGCCCGGCTTCGTCGCGAAGCGGAGGTGGACGAAGTCGAGGTCGAGCATCGGGTCGTCCAGGACGCGCGCGCGGTAGTCGGGCGTCAGGTCCTCGATGGCGCGCACGAGCGGCAT
>JAKPOQ010000027.1 GCA_029547745.1 Actinomycetes bacterium | reverse complement strand
ATGTGACGTCAGAAGTGCGAGCGAGATAGGGGGAGCGGTATCGTGACCGACGAGACACACGAGAGTCCCGCGATCGCCGAGCTCGGCGAACTCATCGACGGCAAGCGGCTTTCACGCCGCAGCCTGCTCAAGGGCGCCGCGGCCATGGGCGCGGTCGCCGCTCTGGGGCCGATCGCCTCGGCCTGCGGGGGCGGTGAGACGAGCACCGGCGAGACCGGTGCGGCGGGCGAGCCCAAGAAGGGCGGCGACCTCAAGATCGGCATCGTCGGCGGCTCCGCCAAGGACACCGCCGACCCGCATCTGGCCGCCTTCGAGGCCGACATCAGCAACGAGTACATCATGTACGAGGGGCTGACGGGCTACGACTTCGACGCCAACCTGATCAACTACATGGCCGAGTCCATCGAGCCCAACGACGACGCATCCGTGTGGCAGGTCAAGCTCAAGGACGGCCTCACCTGGCACGACGGCAGCCCGGTCACGGCCGACGACGTCGTCTACACCTTCGAGCGCATCGTCGACCCCAAGGATCCCAAGTCGGGCGCCGCGACGCTGTCCGGTCTGTCGAAAGGCGGCACGGTCAAGACCGGCGACCTGACGGTCGAGTTCCGCCTCGAGTCGCCGAACGTCCTGTTGCCGGAGGCCTTCTCGTTCCGCGGCTGCATGATGATCCCGGCGAACTTCGACCCCAAGAAGCCCATCGGCAGCGGCCCCTTCAAGCTGGTCGAGCTGCGTCCGGGTGAGCAGTGGTCGTACCTCCCGTTCGAGGGCTATCGTGAGGGCGCTCCGTACGTGGACAGCCTGACGATGATCGAGTTCGGCGACGAGACGGCGCGCGTCAACGCGCTGACCAGCGGCGAGGTGCACGCGATCTCGCAGGCGCCGACCAACCAGACCAAGATGATCGAGGCGACCGAGGGGCTCGCTCTCCTCAACGCCGAGAACGGCGCCTGGCGTCCGTTCACGATGCGGATCGACGTCAAGCCGTTCGACGACGTACGCGTGCGGCAGGCCTTCCGCCTGATCGTGAACCGCCAGCAGATGATCGACCACGCCTACAACGGCTTCGGCGCGCTGGCCAACGATATGTACGGACGCTTCGACCCCGGCACGCCCGACCTGCCGCAGCGCGAGCAGGACATCGAGCAGGCCAAGTCTCTGCTCAAGCAGGCCGGCTACGACAACAACCTCACCGTCGAGCTGGTGACCTCGGGCGAGGCACTGGGGGCCGACGAGGTGGCGGCGGCGCAGATCTTCGCCGAGCAGGCCAAGGAGGCGGGCGTCACAGTCACCCTGAAGAAGACCGACTCGGCCACGTTCTACGGCAAGGACTACCTGAGCTGGCCGTTCGCGCAGGACTTCTGGAGCACGCGCGGCTACCTCGAGCAGGCCGGCCAGGGCACGATGCCGGGCGCGCCGTACAACGAGACGCACTGGAAGCACGACGAGTGGCTGGCGATCGTGAAGGAGGCCTTCACCACGGTCGACGAGGCCAAGCGCAACGAGCTCGTCGCCGCGGCCCAGGAGATCGAGTACAACGAGGGCGGCTACATCATCTGGGCCTGGCGTAACCAGGTCGACGCCTACTCCACCAAGATCACCGGCCTGCAGGAGGACCCGATGGGATACTGGCTCGGCCGCTGCGACTTCCGTAAGGTCTACTTCGTCTGATCCGCGACCGCCGCGGCGGCGGGCCCCCGCTCAGAAGGGCGCCCGCCGCCGTGCCGGTCCGTGTGACCGTGACGGCCTCGTTCGACGGGTCCGTCACTCGATGTGTAAAGGGGAGCACAGTGTCTACTAGCCGCTCAGCAGGGGGCCGGGATCGATGCCGCCTCTCCTGAAACTGATCCTGATCCGGGTCGGCCTCGGCCTTCTGACCCTGTTCCTGGTCTCCGTGGTCGTGTTCGCGGCGACGCAGGCGTTGCCGGGCGACACCGCCCGCGCCATCCTGGGCAAGGAGGCCGCCGACAAAGCCCGCTACGAGGCCCTGCGCAAACAGCTGGGTCTCGACCGGCCCATCCACGAGCAGTACATCGAGTGGCTGGGCGGCGTCGTCACCGGCGACATGGGCGACTCGCTGGTGCAGGACGAGCCCGTCACGAAGCTGCTCGGTCGGCGTGTGGTCAACACCTTCACCCTGGTGTTCGTGGCCGCCGTGCTGAGCGTGCCCATCTCACTTCTGCTGGGCTCACTCACCGCGCTCAAACGCGACACCCTGTTCGACACCTCCATCACCGTCGGGAGCTTGTCGCTGGCGGCCCTGCCGGAGTTCGTGATCGGCATCGCGCTCATCCTGTTCTTCGCCACCCAGGTCCTCAAGGGCGCGATGCCGGCGGTCTCCCGGGTCGACCCGGGCCTGCCGATCTACCAGCAGCTCAAGCTGTTCATCCTGCCGGCGGTCACCTTGACACTGGCGGTGGCGCCGTACATCCTCCGCATCCTGCGCGCCAGCACGATCGAGGTGCTGGAGAGCGAGTACGTCATGATGGCGCGCCTCAAGGGATTGCCCGAGCGGCTCGTGCTCAACCGGCATGCGCTGCCCAACGCGCTCGCCCCGGCGCTCCAGGTCACGGCCCTCAACCTCGCGTGGCTGGCGGGCGGCGTCGTCGTGGTCGAGTACCTGTTCGCCTTCCCCGGCATCGGGTCACTGCTGGTCGACTCCGTCGCCAACCGTGACATGCCCATGGTGCAGGCCATCTGCCTCATCATCGCCGCCGTGTACGTGCTCGCCAACCTCACCGCCGACATCCTCACGATCCTTGTCAGCCCACGACTCAGGACGGGCCTGCGATGAGTACTCCAGAGATCAGAGTCGGCGACTCCGACCTCGCCGAGCTCGAGCCGGCGGTCGTCCAGTCCGAACGCCGTCGCTCCGAGTGGCTCATGACCCTCAGCGAGGCGTGGCGCATGGGCCGCACCAAGATCGGCGTGGGCATCTTCCTGGTCATCATCGCGATCGCCGTCGTGGGGCCATGGGTGGCGCCGTACTCGCCGACGGAGCTGGTGGCGCCGCCGTTCTCGGCGCCCGACATCCCCAAGCTGTGGCTCGGGAGCGACTACATCGGCCGCGACGTGCTCACGCGCGTGCTCTACGGTGGCCGTACCGTCATCCTGCTCGCCCTGGCGGCGACCGTCATCGGCCTCGGGGTCGGGGTCACCCTGGGGCTCATCACCGGGTACGCGCGGCGCTGGATCGACGAGACGATCATGCGCCTCCTGGACGTCGTCCTCGCTTTCCCGCAGATCGTCCTCACGCTGTTGTTCGTGTCGATCCTCGGCCCACGCCTGTGGCTCATCGTGCTCATCGTGGGCATCTCGCACGCGCCGCGCATCGCGCGCGTCGCGCGTGCGGCCACGCTCGAGGTGGCGCAGCGTGACTTCGTGCGTGCGGCCGAGGCCTTCGGCATCGCCCGCTGGAAGATCCTCTTCAACGAGATCATGCCGAGCATCACCAGCCCGTTGCTGGTGGAGTTCGGCCTGCGCCTCACCTACTCGATCGGACTCATCGCCGCGCTGTCGTTCCTCGGGTTCGGCATGCAGCCGCCGTCCGCCGACTGGGGCCTCATGATCAACGAGAACCGCATCGGCATCGTGATCCAGCCGTGGCCGGTGTTCGTGCCCGTCCTGCTGATCGGCATCCTGACCATCGCCACCAACCTCATCGCCGACGGGCTGGGTCGTGCGCTGATCGGTATCGAACGCGACACGGGGGTGGGGTGATGGAGGCGACCATGGCTCGAGAGGCCGCTCCTGCCGGCGAGCGCGAGGCCGTGCTCAAGGTCCACGGGCTGCGCATCGTCCTCGACCCGTCGGGCGTCGACATCGACGACGAGGTCTCGCTCCAGATCCATCGCGGCGAGGTGCTCGGGCTCGTCGGTGAGTCGGCCTCCGGCAAGACCACCGTCGGGACCAGCCTGCTCAACTACCAGCGCCGCGGGGCCAAGATCGAGGCGGGCCGCATCGAGATCGACGGCCAGGATGTGCTCAGCATGAGCACTGAGGCGCTGCGCAAGATCCGCGGCGGCGCCATCAGCTACGTGCCGCAGGACTCCTCTGCGTCCCTCAACCCGGCGCTGCGCATCGGCAAGCAGCTGCTCGAGATCCTCGAGATCCACGGCTTCGGGGAGTCGCAGGCCGACCGTGAGGCACGCCGGGCGGAGATGATGGCGGAGGTCCTCCTGCCGTCGGACGAGCAGTTCCTGCGCCGGTATCCGCACCAGCTCTCAGGCGGGCAGCAGCAGCGCGTGGCGATCGCCATGGCGTTCGCCAACCGTCCCCGGATCATCGTCCTGGACGAGCCCACCACGGCGCTGGACGTCACGACGCAGGCGCACGTGCTCGACACGGTGCGCGACCTCACACGCTCCTACGGGGTCGCGGCGCTCTACATCACCCACGACCTCGCGGTGGTGGCCAACCTCGCCGACCGTATCGCCGTCATGTACGCGGGCCGGCTGGTCGAGGTCGGTACCCGCGACGAGCTCTTCGACGAGGGCCATCACCCGTACTCACGCAAGCTGCTGGCCTCCATCCCCGACATCACCGGCGAACGCGCCCTGCGGGGCATCCGTGGCTGGGCGCCCCGGCCGGGCCAGCGGCCCTCCGGGTGCACGTTCGCGCCGCGCTGCGACTGGGTGATCGACAAGTGCAGGGCCGAGTACCCGCCCGTCGAGGAGGTCAGCCCGGGGCACACGGTGCGCTGCTGGCGCTACAAGGAGGTCGGCGCGCAGGCGGGCGTGTTCGAAACCGTCGAACTGCGTGACAAGTCGCTCTCGCAGCGGGCTGCGGACGTCAGGGAAGTCATCAGCGTGCGCGACGTCGACGCCTACTATCAGCACAAGAAGACCCTGCACGACATCAACACCAGCCTCAGCGAGCGCCATTGTCTCTCGCTGGTGGGCGAGTCCGGCTCCGGCAAGACCACGCTCGCGCGCTGCATCGCCGGTCTGCATCCGCACAGGATCGTCGGCGACATCGAGTTCAACGGCAAACGGCTGGCGCGCGAGGCGCGCGACCGGCCGCGCGCGACCCGGCAGGCGATCCAGTACATCTTCCAGAACCCGTACAGCTCGCTCAATCCGCGCAAGACCATCGGCCAGATCCTCTCGCAGCCGCTCGGGGTGTTCTTCGACCTCTCGCGCAGCGAGACCGAGGACCGCATGGCCGACGTGCTCGAGAAGGTGGCGCTCGACGCCTCGCTGCTGAGCCGCTACCCGGACCAGCTCTCGGGCGGCGAGCGGCAGCGGGTGGCGATCGCCCGTGGCCTCGCCGCCGAGCCCACGGTGCTCATCTGCGACGAGGTGACCTCGTGGCTGGACGTCTCCGTGCAGGCCGCGATCATCGAGCTTCTCGCGAGCCTGCAGAGAGACATGGGCCTGTCGATGTTGTTCGTCACGCACAACCTCGCGCTGGTGCGCAGCATCTCGCAGGAAGTGGCGGTGATGACCGAGGGCCGGATCGTCGAGTTCGGCCTCGTCGACGCCGTCCTCGAGGACCCGCAGGCCGACTACACCAAGAAGCTGCTGTCCGACACACCGACCGTGTGACGAGGTCCGGCCGCGGGCGCCGCAGGCGCGCCCGCGGCCGGACCTCCGTTCAGGGCCGCGGCCGCGGGGCGCCGGACCGATGTCCGGACCGGTCCCGTGTGCGTCAGCGCCCAGGGCGGCAGCGGAGCGATGGGCGCCGTCAGGGCGTCAGGATCGGAGGGGATCGATGCGCGCGCACATGACCTGGCTCAGCGAGGCGGAGAAGCGGTCGTTCGTCGAGGAGGCGCTCGGGATCCTGGAGCGCGTGGGCGTCGAACTCAAGGGGTCCGCGGCGCTGCCCGTGCTCGCCGACCTGGGGGCCGAGGTCGATCCCGCCACCGGTGTCGTGCGCCTGCCCGCCGACCTGGTGCTGCGCTCCGTCGAGGCATGTCCTCGGCGCGTGCTCTTCGCCGGTTCGACGCCCGAGTCCGACGTGGTCCTGGACGAAGGTGAGCCGGCCCACTTCTGCTCGTCGGGGTGCGCCGCCTTCATCCTGGACCACACGACCGGGGTCAGGCGGCCGTCGACGCTCGCCGACCTGCAGGCGGCGACGATCCTGCTCGACGAAGTCCCCGAGGTGGACGTCATGTGGACGACGATCACCGCCGGCGACGTGCCCGTCGAGGTCCGTGAACTGGTGGTCTGCTACGTGGTGCTCACCGAGGCGCGCAAGCACGTGACCCTCGTCGACAGCCCTTCGCACGCCGAGCCCCTGTTGCGGATCATGGACGTGGTCGCCGGAGACGCCGAGGCGTTCCGGGCGCGCCCACGTTTCAGCACGCTGCTCACCGCGGCGTCTCCGCTGCGCATCGACGGCCCGCTGCTCGACTTCCACGCGGCCACGGCGCGGCGCGGAGCGCCCGTCGAGGTGTACACCGTGCCGATGGCGGGAGCCACGTCCCCGGTGACCCCGGCGGGCACGATCGTACAGGGGCTCGCCGAGTTCCTCGGCGTCGCGACCGCGCTACAGGCCCTCGCGCCCGGGGCACCCCTCGTCATGGGCGTCTCCGGATCGATCATGGACATGCACTCGGCCGGCGTGTCGTACGCGGCGCCCGAATGCGCCCTGATGAACGTCGCCTGCGTGGAGATCGCCCATCATCTCGGCGTGCCGGCCGCCGTCCCCGGCCTCGCCACCGACGCCAAGTCGGCGGGGCTGCAGGCGGGCTACGAGAAGGCGCTGAAGGGTCTGGCCACGGCCGGCGTGGGTGCCGATGTCCTGAGCGGCGGCGTGGGCATGCTCGACTCCGTGAACACGCTGTACCTGCCGCAGATCGTGCTGGACGGCGAGGTGGTCGGGATGATCCGCCGCATGCTGGGCGAGGTCGCGACCACCCGGGACGAGATGCTCGTCGACATGATCGACCGCGTGGGCATCGGCGGGGACTTCCTCAAAGAGAAGGAGACCTCGCGACGGCTGCGGGCCGGCGAGCACTTCACGCCGGCCATCTCGTCGCGTCAGGCGTACGACCAGTGGGTCGCGGACGGGCGCGACGAGGTCGTCCGGGCCGAGGAGCGGATGGAGGGGTTCTTCGCGCGGCGCGCCGAGCGCGGCCGACCTGTGTCGGTCGACCAGCTGGAGGAGCTGGCCTCGATCTGCGGGGTGACGGCGGAGATGAGACGGGTTCTCGGCGATTGATCGACGCTCGGCCGAGGGGAGCAGCCCGGCCCGGTGTTGACACCTCGCCGAGTAACCCATAGCGTTCCACCTGGGTGGATACTTGACGAGAGGAAGGACGCATGGGAGAGCAGGGACACGCTGCGGCCGGCGGGGTGAAGGACGAGTTCCTCGAGCAGCATCTGTGGCCGCCCTTCACGCAGATGCAGGGGCTGGCGCCGATCGTGATGGAGAGGGCCGACGGCGCGCTCGTCTGGGACAGTGACGGCAACGAGTACATCGACGCCTTCGCCAGCCTGTGGACCGTCAACGTCGGCCACGGGCGCAAGGAGATCCACGACGCCATCAGCGCCCAGATGGAGAAGCTCTCCATCTACCACATCTTCCAGATCGCCAACGAGCCCGCCATCAAGCTGGCCAACAAGGTGGCCCAACTGGCTCCGGGCGACCTCGACCACGTCTTTCTCACGCTCGGCGGCGGGGAGTCGGTCGAGACCGCGGTGAAGATGGCGCGCCAGTACTGGCGCAACAAGGGCAAGGGCACCAAGTACATGGTCATGTTCCGGGAGCGCTCTTATCACGGCACGACGATGGCCAGCACGAGCGCCCAGGGCCTCACGGTGAACCGGGCCAAGTTCGAGCCGCTCCTTCCGGGCTTCATCAAGCTGGGCGCCCCTTACTGTTACCGCTGCGCCTGGGGCAAGACCTACGGCGAAGACTGCAGAATGGAGTGCGCCCGCCAGGTCGAGCACGAGATCGAGTTCTACGGACCCGAGAACGTCGGCACCATGCTGGGCGAGACCATGATCGGTACCGGCGGCGTCATACCTCCGCCGCCCGAGTACTGGCCGATGGTGAACGAGATCTGCAAGGCCCACGACGTCCTGGTCATCAACGACGAGGTGATCACCGGCTTCGGACGCAGCGGCACGTGGTTCGGCTTCGAGCAGTTCGGCTCGAACCCCGACCTCGTCACTCTGGCGAAGGGCATGTCGAGCGGCTACCTGCCGCTCGGTGCCGTGCTGGCGCGTCGCCATGTGTTCGAGGCCTTCCTCGGCGGTCCGGGTGAGGCCTTCATGAGCGGTGCGACCTACATGGGCCACCCTCTCTGTTGTGCCGCCGGAGTCGCCAACCTCGAGATCCTCGAGCGCGAGAAGCTGGTGGAGCGCTGCGCCGAGATCGGGCCGTACATGCAGGAGGGTCTGCGGACCCTGCTGTCGCACCCGATCGTCGGAGACGTGCGCGGCGTCGGGCTCGTGGCCGGCATCGAGTACGTGAAGGACAAGGAGACGCGCGAGTGGTTCGCGCCGGCGCAGGGCGTCGCCCTGAGGATCCGCGACGAGGCCTTCAAGCGCGGCGTCTTCGTGCGCCTGCTCGGCGGCGGCATGGTCCACGCGGTCGCGCCGCCGTTCATCATCAGCAAGGAGCAGATCGACACCGTGGTCCGCGTCCTCGACGAGGCCATCGGTGTGGTGGAGAAGGAACTCGGATACTGAGCAAGGAGCCAGCAGCATGAGCAAGCCAAAGGTAGGCGTAGTCGGATACGGCGTCATCGGCCAGCGTCTGGCCGACGGCGTGGCTCTGCAGGAGGACATGGAACTGGTCGGCGTCGTCGATGTCGCTCCGACCCTCTCGACCCGCGCCCTCTGCGAGGCCGGTATGCCGTACGACCTGTACGTCGTCGAGGGCGAGCAGAAGGCCGCCTTCGACGCGGCCGGCATCCCGGTCAGCGGGACCATGGACGATCTGCTCGACAAGGTCGACATCGTGCTCGACTCCTCGCCCGGAGGCGTGGGGCGCAAGAACAAGGAGATCTACCAGGCCAGGGGCGTCAAGGCCGTGTTCCAGGGCGGCGAGAAGAACGACATCGTCGATGTGTTCTTCCACGGCTACGCCAACTACGAGAAGGGCGTCGGCAAGGACTATCTCAAGCTGACGAGCTGCAACACGACGGGACTCATCCGCGCCGTCGACTGCCTCGACCGCGAGGTGGGCGTGGAGCGCGTCATGGTCACCATCGTGCGCCGCGTCGCCGACCCCGGGGACACGCATCGCGGGCTCGTGGACGTGGCCCAGGTCGAGCCCGTCCCGAACCACCAGGCCGTCGACCTCATGACCATCATGCCGCACATCGAGGCCACCGGGCTCCTGGTGCACGTGCCGACCACGCACGGACACATCATCAACGTGTGCGCCACGACCAAGTCGGACATCAGCAAGGAGCGCGCGCTCGAGCTCTTCGAGCAGCACCCGCGCATCCGCGTCGTGAAGATCGCCGACGGATTCAACTCCAACGCGGCGCTGTTCCGGTACGCGCGTGACCTCGGCAACAAGCGTGCCGACATGTACGACATCGCCGTCTTCGACGAGACCATCGCCAAGAGCGGCCGCGAGTTCATGTTCGCGATCAACATCCCGCAGGAGGCGGTGGTGATCCCCGAGACGACGGACGCCATCCGCGCCGCGCTCAGCATGCAGACGGACCGTCTCGAGGCCGTCGGCCTCACGAACAAGTACCTCGGGCTCGCCTGAGCCGGGGTCCGGAGCAGAGGGCCGAGGAGGGAGGACGCGGTGAAGTACGGCATCAACACGCTGGACGACTTCGCGTGGGGCGGCAAGGTCGTCCTCTGCCGCGTGGACATCAATGCGCCGCTCGACAAGGAGAGCGGCGGCCTGCGCGACGTCACGCGGCTCAAGGGCTGTGCGCCGACGGTCCGCGAGCTCGCGGAAGCCGGCGCCCGCGTCGTCCTCCTCGCCCACCAGGGCGGCGATCTCGAGTACCACAATTACGCCTCCACCGAGCCGCACGCCGCGGTGATGAGCGAGCTCACCGGGCGGGAGGTCGGGTTCGTCGACGACGTCTGTGGGCCGGCCGCGCGGGAGGCCGTCGGCCGGCTCGCGGACGGCGAGATCCTGCTGCTTGACAACGTGCGCTTCTGCGCCGAGGAACTCACGCTGTTCGAGCGCAAGCTCGAGCTCTCGCCGGAGGACCAGGCGAAGACGCTGGTGGTGCGCAAGCTGGCGCCGCTGGCCGATCTCTACGTCTGTGACGCGTTCGCGGCGGCCCACCGGTCGCAGCCGACCCTGGTCGGTTTCGAACAGCTGCTCCCATCGGCGATGGGCCGGTTGTTCGAGAAGGAATACGCCAATCTGGCGCGCCTGCGCGAAGAACCGGCGCGCCCGTGTGTCTTCCTGCTCGGCGGCACCAAGATCCAGGAGGCCTTCCCGATGATGGAGGCCGCGCTGGCCGACGGCGTCGTCGACCAGGTCCTCGCCGCCGGCCTCGTCGCGAACGTGATGCTGGCGGCCGGCGGGGTCGAGATCGGTGCGGCCTCCATGGAGTTCATCAGGACGAGCCAACTCGAGCCGTACATCGAGGAGTCGCGCAGGATCCTGGCGACGCACGGCGACAAGATCGTCTTGCCGGCCGACGTCGCCGTCGTGCGTGACGGCGAGCGCGCCGAGGTGGCCGTCGCCGACCTGCCCGCGGCCGAACAGATCGTGGACCTGGGCCACGCCGCGGTCGCGGACTACGGGATGCGCATCGCCGCCGCCGGCACGGTGTTCGTGAACGGACCGGCGGGGATGTTCGAGCAGCCGGTCACGGAGTACGGCACGCGTACCCTGTGGGAGGCGATGGCGTCGTCCCACGCGTTCAGCGCGCTCGGCGGCGGCGACAGCGTCACGGCGATGAACCGCTTCGGGCTCGCGGATCGCTTCGACTACGTCTGCACGGCTGGAGGGGCCATGGTCCAGTTCCTCTCGGGCAAGCCGATGCCGGTGATCGAGGCGCTCAAGGAGTCCGCCGCGCGCTTCGGGACCGGCGGTCGAGCGGCGTCGTGAGGATAAGCGTCCCCTACGGTGAAGGTGCTCTCGAGGCCGTCCTCCCGGACGGCCTCGACGTCACGGTGATCGGACCGGGCTGCGGGCTGGGCGAGGAGGTCGCTCCGCCGGTGGCCCCGTCCGCAGCCGACGAGCAGGCCGAGATCCGTCGCGCCCTGGCGGAGCCGATCGGCGCGCCCCGGCTCTCCGAGCTGGCCGCCGCGGCGCGCACAGCGGCCGTCGTCGTCAGCGACGTCACGCGGCCGTGCCCGTCGCACCGCATCCTGCCGGCGCTCCTCGAGGAGCTCAGTCCGCTCCGGCCGGAGCAGATCAGCATCCTCTTCGCCCTCGGCGGCCATCGACCCCACTCGCCCGAGGAGCAGGTGCGGCTGGTCGGGGAGGAGGTCGCGCGCAGCGGGGTGCGCCTCCTCGACCTC
The DNA here is from genome assembly GCA_029547745.1 of Actinomycetes bacterium. GTDB lineage: Bacteria > Actinomycetota > Thermoleophilia > UBA2241 > UBA2241 > UBA2241. Next base: position 9,089 of record JAKPOQ010000027.1, on the reverse strand, counting down.
GAGACGAGCCGCTGCCGCCCGGTGGGCACCACGTCGCGGGGGACCCGCCTCGAGGTGTTCGAGCCCTATCTCGAGGCCGACCTGCGCGTCTGCGTCGGCAACATCGAATACCATTATTTCGCAGGCTTCAGCGGCGGGGCCAAGGCGGTGGTGCCCGGCCTGTGCTCCTACGCGGCGATCAGCGACAACCATTCCATGATGCTGGCTCCCACGGCGCGCGCCGGCATCATGGAGGGCAATCCGGTGCGCGAGGACATCGACGAGGCGGCGGAGATGATCGGCATCGACTTCATCCTCAACGTCCTGCTCGACGAGGAGAAGCGCATCTGGCACGCCGTCGCCGGCCACTTCCTCGCCGCCCACCGTGCCGGCGCCGAGGTCTATGACCGGCGCTGCGACCTGCGCATCGCTGAGGCCGCCGATGTGGTCATCGCCTCTCCCGGCGGGCGCCCCAAGGACATCAACCTCTACCAGGCGCAGAAGACTCTGGACAACGTCTCCGGGGCGGTCAAGGACGGTGGGGTGATCGTGCTGGTCGCCCGCTGCCCGGAGGGCTTCGGCCAGCGGGTCTTCGAGGAGTGGATGACCGGCATGGGCAGGCCCCAGGTGCTCATCGACCGCATCCGGCGCGAGTTCGTGCTGGGCGGCCACAAGGCGGCCGCCGTCGCCGGCCTCCTCGACCGCGCCGACGTCTATCTCGTCTCCGAGTTCCCCGACGACGTCGTGCGCCGCATGTGCATGACGCCGTTCTCGAGCGTCGACGAGGCGGTCGCGGCGGCCCTGGCGCGCGCCGGCGACGCCGCCCGTTGTCTCGTGGTGCCGCACGGGAGCCGGGTCACGGCGGCCGCCTGACCAGACCGGACTGCGCGGCCCAGTCCCGGCGTCGTCCGCCGCCGACCCGCTACGTCGCGGCGGCCTCCCGGACGCGGTTGCGCAGGACGCCGATGCCCTCGACCTCCACCTCGACGACGTCGCCGTCGGCCATCGGGAGCTTGGGGTCGCGGAAGATGCCGACCCCTTCCGGCGTGCCGGTGAGGATGAGGTCGCCGGGCAGCAGGGTGAGGGCGCGTGAGACGAACGCGACCAGGGCGCGCACGCCGAAGATCAGGTTGCGGGTGCGGGAGTCCTGCAGCGTCTCCCCGTTGAGACGCTGCGCCACGCGGAGGTCGCCGGCGTCGGCCAGTTCGCTCACCGGTACGATGCCGGGGCCGATGGGGCAGAAGGTGTCCTGGCTCTTGCCGCGGAACCACTGGCGGTCGCCGAACTGCAGATCACGGGCGCTCACATCGTTGGCGCAGACGTAGCCGTGTACGACCTCGAGGGCGTCGTCCTCCCGTACGTCACGGGCCTCGCGCCCGATCACCACCGCCAGCTCGGCCTCGGAGTCGACGTGACCGATGCCGGCGGGGAGGACGATCTCGGCGCCGTCGCCGCAGAGGGTGTTGGCGAACTTGGCGAACAGGATCGGGACGACAGGTGGTCTGCTCCCCTGCTCGGCGGCGTGGTCGCTGTAGTTGAGGCCCACGCAGATCACCTTGGGCTCGGTGCGGCCGAAGCGGGTCTGCCAGTCGTCGCGCCAGTCGTACATGCGGGCCTCCACGGAGAATGGGACGTCGGGCGGCTCCATCGTAGACGAGGGGCGGGCGGGGCGCCACGCGCCCCGCCCGCCCCTCGCGTCGGCCCGTCTCCCGACGGCGGCTGTAACGGTGCCGCCCCCGAGGCGGCCTGCAGGCGTCTCTCAGGCCTTGGCGTCGGGCCGCACCGCCATGTTGCGGTACACCCGCTCCATGTCTTCGGGGGTGAACTTGCGCGGGTTGTTGTTCCACAGGCGCGCCTGCGTCTTGGCCCCCTCGACGAGGTCGGGGATCGCCGACTCCGGGATGTCGACGTCGCTCAGGTATTGCGGGACGCCGAGGTCGTCGGCGAGGCGGCGCAGCGACGCCACGGTCACGTCCGCGGCCTCGCGGTCGGAGAGGCCGGTCATGTTCTCGCCCATGGCCTCGCCGAACTGACGGAACCAGCGCAGGCAGGCGAGCTTGTTGAAGTCCATCGCCCAGGGCAGGACCATCGTGTTGGCGACCCCGTGCGGCACGTGGAACATGCCGCCGATTGGGTACGAGAGGGCGTGCACGGCGCCGACCCCGGCGTTGCCGAAGGCGATGCCGCCCATCATGGAGCCCATGGCCATGTTGTCGCGGGCCCACATGTTGCCGCCGTCGAACACGGCCGTGCGGATGCTCTGGCTGATCAGCTTGATGCCCTCGTAGGCCAGGGAGTCGGTGTGCATCGTGGCGTTGACCGAGATGTACGCCTCGATGTTGTGGATCAGGGCGTCCATGCCCGACGCGGCGGTGACGTTCGGCGGGCAGCTCACGGTGAGCGCCGGGTCGATCAGCGCGACGTTCGGCATGAGGAACGGGCTCACAAGGCCCTGCTTCACGTTGAGCTTCTCGTTGGCGAAGATGGCGATGGCGGTGCACTCGGAGCCGGTGCCCGAGGTGGTGGGGATGGCGATGATCGGCAGGCCCTTCTTCCTGACCTGGTCGATGCCGACGTAGTCGTACACGGTGTCGCCGGTGTGGGGCAGCACCGCCGCCGCCTTGGCGACGTCGATGGGCGAGCCTCCGCCGAAGCCGACGATGAGGTCGTAGCCGCCCTTCTCCACGATCCGGACGATCTCCTCGATCGTGTTCATCGGCGGCTCGGGGACCGTCTTGTCGTAGAAGTCGACCTCGAGGCCGGCCTCGACCAGCGGCCGTTCGACGTCGATGCACATGCCGCATTCGCTGACGCCCTCGTCGGTGATCACCAGTACCTTGGTGCCGTTGAGCTTCTTCGCCTCGATGCCGAGCTGGTCGACGGCGCCGATGCCGGTGATGAGGGTCTTGGGCTGGCGGTGGATGCGCATCTTGCGCTCGACGCGGCGCAACTCGGGCGGCGTGCCCGTGGCCGACGAGATGACGCGCGGTTCGGGCTCGTTGTGGACGTGCTCCATGGCTCTCAGCTCTCCTTGGTGAGCGGTTGGCGGGGGAGGCGGCCGACCCCGTAGACCTCGGCCGCCTCCTCCCGGATCTGATCGCGGAACGCCGGGTCGGCGATCTCGACGAGCGCCTCGGCGCGCTCGCGGAGACCGCGCCCGCGCAGATGGGCGACGCCGTGCTCGGTGACGACGTAGTCGACGTCGGCGCGCATGGTGGTGACCGCGGTCCCCGGCGCCAGCGCGGCGACGATGCGGCTGACGGTGCCCTTCTTCGCCGTGGACGGCAGGGCGATGATCGCCTTGCCGTCGCGGCTGCGGGCGGCGCCGCGCACGAAGTCGACCTGGCCGCCGATGCCGGTGAACTGCAGCGGACCCATCGAGTCGGCCACGACCTGCCCCATCAGATCGACCTGGAGGGCCGAGTTGATGGAGACCACGCGGTCGTTCTGGCCGATGATGTACGGGTCGTTGGTGATGTCGACCGGCCGCATGTGGACGACCGGGTTGTCGTCGACGAAGTCGTACAGGCGCCGCGTGCCCATGAGGAACGTGGCCACCATCTTGCCGGGGTGGAAGCTCTTGCGGGCGTTGGTGATGACGCCCTCGTGGTAGAGGTCGACGACGCCCTCGCTGAACATCTCGGTGTGGATGCCGAGGTCGTTCTTCTCGTGCAGGAACATGAGGACGGCGTCGGGGATGCCGCCGATGCCGAGCTGCAGGCAGGCGCCGTCCTGCACGAGGCCGGCGATGTGGCGGCCGATCGCCTCCTCCACCGGGCCTATCCTGGGGGGCGGCAGCTCGATGATCGGCTGGTCGCTCTCGACGATCGTGTCGATCTGGTTGAGATGGATGAACGAGTCGCCGTGGGTGCGCGGCATGTTGGGGTTCACCTGGGCGATCACCGTCCTGGCGGCCTCGGCGGCCGGCTTGGTGTAGTCGACCGAGATGCCGAAGGAGCAATAGCCGTGTTTGTCCGGCGGCGAGACGTGGATGAGCGCCACGTCGGGCGGCAGGTAGCCCTCGCAGAAGAGCTTGGGGATCTCGCGGAAGAACACGGGGATGTAGTCGCCGCGCCCGTCCCTGACCGCCTCGCGGGTGCTCGCGCCGACGAACAGCGACTGGTGGAAGAACGAGTCGGCGAACTCGGGCCGGGCGTAGTCGCCCTTGCCCATCGCGACCATGTGGTTGATCTCCACGCCCCTCAGCTCGCCCGCCCGGGCGACCAGTGCGTCGACCAGTTCGAGGGGCTCGCCGCATGCATGGGCGAACACCACGCGGTCGCCCGACCTGACCCTGGCGAGGGCCTCGGCGGCCGTCGTCCGTTTGGCCGCGTATTCGGCCTTCCAGTCCATCCCCTTACTCCTTGAGCTTGCGTGTCACGGCGGCGGCGAGCTCGGACGAGGGCGTCGGGACGCCGTCGACGAGCTCGCCCGCCACCACGATCACGGGTGGTCGTTCAGGGCCGGCGGAGGCGCCCTCCGCGCCCGCTCCGGCCCGCCCGTCGCCCTCCGCGACGAGCTGGTGGTCCGAGGCGCAGGCCCGCAGGCAGCCGCTGACGTGCACGGTCGCCCCTCGGGGTACGTCCGGGTCGTCCTGGGGCAGGTCGGCGGCCACGGTCTCGCGGTCGATGTGGGGGTTGCAGCCCCCGCAGTACACGACCTTCACGCGTCGCTCCTCCGCCCCCGCGTCGGCCATCTTCAGCCGGCGACCGCCGTGGGCTTCTTGACCCTGTTCTTCTCCCAGGGCTTGCCGACCTCGGCGATGGCCTTGGCCAGTTCCTTCTTGTGGTTGAGGTTGGACTGGCGTGCGATCATGATCCGCTGCGCCTGCGGCGACCCGGCGCCGTGCAGGGACTCCGTCCGGTAGCCCACGGCGCCGGCGCCGAGCGTGAGGTTCTCGATCAGGCGCAACACCCGCATGCGGTCGATGACCGGCGTGTCGCAGGTGCCGACGAGGAACTTCTCGACGATGGGGCCGATCTTCTCGTCGGCGAGGTCCTGCGCCGACGGCATCGTGACCATGAGGCCGCCGGCGATGTCCTCGGCCAGGCGGGCGATCTCGTAGGGGAACCTCGTGATGTTCTGCTTGCACACGTTGGCCAGGAGCATGTCGATCTGCCAGTTCCCGGCCGGCATCTTCACGCCCTCATAGGAGCAGGCCAGCCCGCAGCTGAAGAGCGTCTCGTTGAGATGCGTCATCTCGATGATCTTGTCCTTGATGTGGCTGGCGCGGGCCACGCCGTTGTACTCCGCCGCCAGAGCCGCGGCGCCGATCAGGACGTCACCGACGCCGACCTTGCACCCACCGTAGCTCTGTCGGTGGAAGCCTGCGAAGCGCTCGACCAGCGCGCCCGAGAACTCGATCTCGCCGCACATGTACACGTGCTCCCAGGGGACGAACACGTCGTCGAAGACCATGAGGGCCTCCTGGCCGCCGAAGCGCATGTTGCCGACGTCGAGGTCGGTCTCTTCGAGCTTGCGCGTGTCGCAGCTCTGGCGGCCGTAGATGTACGAGACGCCCTCCGCGTTGGCCGGGCAGCTGAAGCTGACCGCGAAGTCCTCGTCGCCCTCGCGCATGGCGATGGTGGGCATGACGATGATCTCGTGTGAGTTGCAGGCCCCGGTCTGGTGCGCCTTGGCGCCGCGCACCACGATGCCGTCGTCCCGCTTCTCGACGATGTGGACGTAGACGTCAGGGTCAGGCTGCTGGTGCGGCGGCAGGGAGCGGTCGCCCTTGGGGTCGGTCATGGCGCCGTCGGCGACGAGGTCCTCCTCCTGCAGATACCGCAGGTACTTCTTGAAGCGCTCGTGGTAGTCGGTGCCCCTGGCCTGATCGGTCTCCCAGGTGACGGAGTACAGGGCGTTGACCGCGTCCATGCCCACGCAGCGCTGGAAGCACGAGCCCGTCTTCTGCCCCAGCAGGCGCTGCATCTTGACCTTCTTGGCGAGGTCTTCGGCGGACTGGTGGATGTGCGTGAAGCGGTTGATCTTCTCGCCGGTGAGGTGGCTGGTGGCCAGCATGAGATCCTCGTACTCCGGCATGGCCGCCAGCTCATAGGTCATCGCCATGCAGTTGATGCTCGGGCGGATGAGCGGGTGGTTCACGTAGTCGTCGACCTTCTCGCCGAAAAGGTAGATCTGCAGGTGCAGATCGGCGAGGCTCTGGACGAACTCCTCAGGCGTCTTCAGGGCCATGTGGCGTGCTCCTTCCTCCACACCGCGGAGGTGCGGCGTCGTCGGCGGCGCGGGAGAGACGGGCCGAAGGACCGGGGGACCCGCGTATGTCGTCGTCCCCCTGACTATAGGAGCCCGGGAAGGATACGTCAATTTGGCGTAATGGAAGGGAAGGGTATGTAATGACCTCGACATAATGTACAAATGCAATCGATGAATCTGAAGGGTTGGCCGGTGCTCGGGCGCGGGACGGGCAAGTATCATTCGGACAGGCGGCCCGACGCCGTCGTTCCGCCGTTGTCGTTCGAGCCCGCGTCGGCCTGTGCGGGAGGGGGAGGAGCCACCTGTGACGACTCAAGTAGACGACTACATCGACGCCATCGTGGATGACGTCAAGAGGCGGGACCCGGACCAGCCGGAGTTCCACCAGGCGGTGGAGGAGGTCGCGCACAGCCTCGCGCCCGTGCTCAGCCAGCGCCCGGTCTACCGGGAGATGCGGGTCCTGGAGCGCATGGTCGAGCCGGAGCGTGCGATCCACTTCCGCGTACCGTGGATGGACGACGAAGGCGTCGTCCAGGTGAACCGTGGGTTCCGAGTGCAGATGAACGGGGCGATCGGCCCCTACAAGGGCGGTCTCAGGTTCGCGCCGTCGGTCAATCTGGGCGTCATGAAGTTCCTCGCCTTCGAGCAGGTCTTCAAGAACGCGCTGACCCAGCTGCCGATGGGCGGCGGCAAGGGCGGCGCGGACTTCGACCCCAGGGGCAAGTCCGACGCGGAGGTCATGCGGTTCTGCCAGAGCTTCATGACCGAGCTCTGGCGCTACATCGGTCCGAACACCGACGTCCCCGCCGGCGACATCGGCGTCGGTGCGCGTGAGGTCGGCTTCATGTTCGGCCAGTACAAACGCCTCGCCGCCGAGTTCACCGGCGTGCTGACCGGCAAGAAGCTGGACTGGGGCGGCTCGCTCATGCGCCCCGAGGCCACCGGATACGGGACGGCCTACTTCCTCGCCGAGGTGCTGGCCACCGACGACACCACCCTCGAAGGCAAGACCATCGCCATCTCGGGCTACGGCAACGTGGGCGCCTTCTTCATCGAGAAGGCCAACGATCTCGGCGCCAAGGTCGTGACGATCGGCGACGAGTTCGGCTTCGTGCACGATCCGGACGGCATCTCCGGCGACAAGCTGGAGTTCCTCAAGCCCCTGTGGACGATCCACCGCCGGCCCGCCAAGGACTACGCCGACGAGTTCGGCCTCAAGTGGGTCGAGGGCAAGCGTCCCTGGGTCGTGCCGTGCGACGTCGCAGTCCCCACAGCCACCCAGAACGAGCTCGACGGCGCCAGCGCCGAGGCGCTCATCGCCAACGGCTGCCGGTACGTGGTGGAGGCGGCCAACATGCCGTCCACCCCGGAGGCCATCGCGGCCTTCTCGGCGGCCGGCGTGAAGTTCGGCCCGGGCAAGGCCGTCAACGCCGGAGGGGTGGCGACCTCGGGGCTCGAGATGAGCCAGAACAGCCTGCGCCTCAACTGGACGAGCGAGGAGGTCGACGCGCGTCTGCACGGCATCATGAAGGGCATCCACCGGACCTGCCTGCGGGCGGCGGAGGAGTTCGGCATGGCGGGGGATTACGTGGCCGGAGCGAACATCGCGGGCTTCACCAAGGTGGCCGATGCGATGCTCGATCAAGGCGTCGTCTGAGGCGTGCGGAAGGGAGTGACGGACGATGAAGAAGATCGAGTGCTACATCCAGCCGTATGACCTGGACACGGTGGCGGAGGCCATGGCGGTCGAGGGCGTGGTCGGGATGTCGGTGACCGACGTCAAGGGGTTCGGCGTCCAGAAGGGGTTCACACGCGGCGAGGAGGTCAAGCCCGGCGAGTACCGCTTCCATCCCAAGATGAAGGTCGAGATGGTGGTCCTCGAGGAGGACGTGGAGCGCATCGTCAAGGCCGTCCAGGCCTCGCTCAAGGCCAAACGGGTCGGTGACGGCAAGATCTTCGTGTCGCCGGTGGACGACGCGGTGCGCACACGCACCGGCGCGCGCGGTCGCGACGCGATCGTCTGAGCCTCTCGGCCGCCTTACGGTCGACGCACGAGGGGCCCGGCGAACGCCGGGCCCCTCGTGCGTCCGCGGCGGGCGATCACGCCCGCGGCCCGCGTCAAGCGAGCTCGAACTCGCGGACGAAGTCGGCCTTGGAGCGCGCCCCGATGACCTTCTTGGCCTCCTGGCCGTCCTTGAAGAGGATGATCGTCGGGATGCTCATGATGCCGTACTTCTGCGCCGTGGCCGGGTTCTCGTCCACGTTGAGCTTGCCCACGGTCACGTTGTCGCCGTACTCGGCGGCGATCTCCTCGATCACGGGACCGACGACGCGGCAGGGTCCGCACCACGGCGCCCAGAAGTCCACGATCACCGGAATGGCGGCGTCTTTCAGCTCGGCATCGAACGTCGCGTCGGTCAAGGTCTTCACTTCAGCCACGGGTCTCCTCCTTGGCGCGGCAGGTCTGGCCCTGCCCGGTTTGTCGTCATTCTCTCACAGGCTTTCGAGCACCCGGTCGAGCCGCCGTCCGACCTCGGCCGCGATACGCTCGAGCGCGGGGTTGCCCACCATCTCGAGCATCGCCCCGGCGTTCACCGCCGTGACCCGTGTGCCGCGGGGGGTCGCGTACACGACCACGTTGCAGGGTAGCAACACGCCCAGGTCGGGCTCGACCTGAAGCGCCGCGTGGGCGAGTCCGGGGTTGCAGGCGCCGAGTATGGTGTGCGGCGTCACGTCGACACCGAGTTTCTCTTTCATCGTCTCCCTGACGTCGATCTCGGTGACGACGCCGAAGCCCTCCGTCTTGAGCGCCTCGACGACGTGCGGCAGCGCGGTCTCGTAAGGCTGGTCGAGGTAACGGCCCACGCCGTATTCGATACTCTCCACAGGGCGTC
>JAKPOQ010000020.1 GCA_029547745.1 Actinomycetes bacterium | reverse complement strand
TCCCCAGGCGCCGGCGTGGCTGGTACCGGGCGGCATCCTCGCCGTCGAGATCGCCGAGCACAAGGCCGTCGAGGTGCTCGGCGAGTTCGTCGGCGCCGGCCGCTACGAGCAGATCGACGTCCGCGACGACCTCGGCGGCCTCCCGCGCGTCGTCGTCGCCCGCGAGCGCGCCGAGGGTGCCACGCCGGCGCCCGCAGCCGGCGACATCGCGGCGCTCGAGGCCGCGCTCGGCGAGCTCGGCGGCGCCGCCGCAGAGGCTGACGGCGCGGCCGAGGCTGACGGCGCGGCTGTGGGCGATGCCGACGTGGGTGGCGCGGCGGGCGAGACCGGCGCTCCGGGGGCCTGAGCCCATGCGCTATGCCACGACACGCGCCGTGGTCCTCTCGTCGCGCCCGCTCGCCGAGGCCGACCGCTGGCTCACGCTCTTCACCCGCGACCAGGGGCGGATCGACGCCGTCGTTAAAGGGGTGCGGCGGACCACCTCGCGGTGGGGCGGTCGTCTTGAGCCCTTCAACGTTTGCGACGTCGTCCTGTACCGCGGCCGAAGTCGCGTCACCGTCACGTCGGCACAGCTGGTCGACGTGTTCCATCACCTCCGCGAAGACCGTGACGCGCTGACGGCGGCGGCGGTCGCCTGCGAGGCCGCCGCCTTGCTGTTCGCCGAGGGCGAACCCGAGGTGCGCGCGTTCACCCTGCTGCGCAGCGCCCTGCGCGCGATCGACGCCGGGTTCGCCGGTCCCGCCTTGCGGGCCCCGCTCGTCCTCGGTTCCCTGATGAAGCTCATGTACGAGGCGGGGTACCTGCCGGTGCTCGACCGGTGCGCCTCGTGCGGCGGCGGAGGGCGCGCGCTGGCCTTCTCGGCCGCGCGCGGCGGCCTCGTCTGCGGCGAGTGCCTCGGCGACGGCGTGCCCGTCACGCCGGAGGCGATCGCCGCCCTGCGTGACGCGGTCACGCGGCCGCTCTCCGAGCTGCGCGCGGCGCCGCCGTCGGAGGCGGTCGAGGAAGCGCTGCGCGACCTGCACCTGCTGTTCGCCTACCACACCGGCACGCGGCTGCGCGCCTTGCGGTTCGCCCGGCTGTGAAGTCTCGCGGCTCTCCCGCCGCCGGGCGCGGCTGATAGAATCGGCGCCCCGAGCGGAGGACTATGAGCGCGAGCGAACGCGAGGTGGACGCCGGGCGCGTCCCCCCGACCTTTCAGGAGATCATCGGCCGCCTGCAGGCGTTCTGGGAGGCGCAGGGCTGCGTCATCGTCCAGCCCTACCACACCGAGGTCGGGGCGGGGACCTTCAACCCGGCCACCTTCCTCCGCTGCCTCGACGCCAAGCCGTGGCGGGCGGCCTACGTGGAACCGTCCATGCGTCCCGCCGACGGCCGCTACGGCGAGAACCCGTACCGCCTCGGCCACTACTTCCAGTACCAGGTGGTGGTCAAGCCGTCGCCGACCGACATCCAGGCGATCTACCTCGATTCGCTCACCGCTCTGGGTGTCGACCTCGCCGGCCACGACGTGCGCTTCGTCGAGGACAACTGGGAGGGGCCGACCCTGGGCGCCTGGGGCCTGGGCTGGGAGGTCTGGATCGACGGCATGGAGGCCACCCAGTTCACCTACTTCCAGCAGCTCGGCGGCTTCGACCTCGACCCGATCACCGTCGAGCTCACGTACGGGCTCGAGCGTATCGCCATGTACTTGCAGGGCGTCGACAGCGTCTTCGACGTCGTCTGGTCGCGGTGGGAAGAGGCCGACGGGTCGCGGCAGACGGTCACCTACGGCGACGTGTATCGCGAGAACGAGCGCGAGTTCAGCCGCTACGCCTTCGAGACGGCCGACACCAAGATGCTCTCTCGCCACTTCCGCGAGTACGGAGCCGAGGCCGAGCGTTGCCTCGACGAGCGGCTGCCGCTGCCCGCCTACGACCACGTCCTCAAGTGCAGCCACACGTTCAACCTGTTGGACGCGCGCGGGGTGATCAGCGTCACCGACCGGACGGCGCACATCGCCCGCGTCCGCGACTTGGCGCGCAAGGTCGCGCGCCTGTACCTCGAGGTCCAGGCCGAGCGCGACGCCGCTCGTGACGGAGCGGACGACGGATGAGCGGCCAGACCCTGCTCATCGAGATCGGCTGCGAGGAGCTGCCCTACCGGTTCTGCGAGTCGGTGGTGCGTCAGCTCGGGGGCGAGGACGGCGAGGCCGGTCTGGCCGAGCGGCTCCTCGCCGAAGCGCGCCTTCTGCGGCCCGACTTCTCGCGGGACGACGTCCGGGTCCTCGTCTCGCCGCGGCGCATCGCCGTCCTCGTCGCCGGGGTTCCCGAACGGCAGGAGGGCAAGACGCAGCGGTTCCGGGGCCCGCGGGCCTCGGTCGCCGTCGACGCGGACGGCGCGCCGACGAAGGCCGGCGAGGGGTTCGCGAGGGGCAAGGGGCTGACGTTCGCCGACCTCGGCCGCGAGACGGTCGACGGCGTCGAGTTCGTCGTCGCCGAGGTCGAGGCTCCGCGGGCCGAGACGCTCGCCGTCCTCCCCGACCTCGTGGCGAAGCTCGTCGCCGGCATCCAGGTGCCGCGCGGCATGCGCTGGGGGCGGCGCCCGGAGGGCGCCGCCGAGTACCTGCGTTTCGCGCGGCCGGTCCGCTGGATCGTCGCCAAGCTGGGGGCGGAGACGGCGCGGGCGCCGTTCTACGACCTCGAGATCGGCGAGACGAGCGACGGACATCGCGTCCTCGGCTCGCCGGTGGTCGTCGACTGCGCCGTCCAGTACGAGCGGCATCTCGCCGAGCAGTGCGTCGTCGTCGACCAGGACGAGCGCCGGCGGCGCATCGTCGCCGGGCTCGACGCTGCGGCTCGTGAGGCCGGCGGCACGTGGTCCGATCCCGGCGGCGTGCTCGCCGAGGCGGTCTATCTGGCGGAGTGGCCCAGCGTCGCCCGCGGCGGTTTCGACGAGCGGCATCTGCGCCTGCCGCGTCCCGTCCTCGTGACGGCCATGCAGAGCCACCAGCGCTACTTTCCCGTGTGCTCAGCCGACGACGCGCTGCTCCCGGTCTTCCTCTACGTCTCGAACGGCGACCCCGCCGCGGCCGCGGCCGTCACGCGCGGCAACGAGCGCGTGCTCCACGGCCGCCTCGCCGACGCCGAGTTCGCCTACGACCACGACCTCGCCGAGGGGCTGCCGGCGATGGCCGGCCGCCTCGGCGCCGTGGTCTTCCACGAGAAGCTCGGCTCGCTCGCCGACAAGGCGGCGCGCCTGGGCGGTCTGGCCGTCGGTCTGGCTTCCGGGGCGGCGGCGCGCGCCGAGACCGGGGCGCCGGCGCCTGCCGGGGGCGACGGCTCGTCGGCCGAAGACCCGTTGACGGCGACGCTGAGGCGCGCCGCCGCGCTCGCCAAGGCCGACCTCGTCAGCCGGGTGGTGATCGAGTTCCCGACCCTGCAGGGGACGATGGGCGAGGTCTACGCGCGGGCGGCGGGCGAGCCCGAGGCGGTGGCGCGCGCCGTGGGCGAGCAGTATCTGCCGCTGTCGGCGACGGCGCCCGTGCCGGCGACCCTCGCCGGCGGATTGCTCGCCGTCGCCGACAAGGCCGACAACATCGTCGGCGCCTGGGTCGCAGGCGATACGCCGAGCGGCTCGCGCGACCCGTACGGCCTGCGCCGCGCGGCGATGGGCATCGTGCGTATCGCCCTGGCGTACGGCTTGCGATTCCCCATCCGCGGCCTGCTCGGCAGCGCTCTCGACCAGTACGAGGCGCAGGGCGCCGCGGAGCTCGACGCCGCCGCCCGCGCCGCCATCGTGGACGAGACGGCGGCCTTCGTCCTCGAGCGCCTGCATGCGCTCCTGCTCGACGAAGGCCTGCCGTTCGCCGTCGTCGAGGCGGCGCTCGCTGCGGCGGCCGGCGACGTCCCCGGCCTCGCGGCGCGGGCCCGCGCCTTCGCCGTGTTGGCCGGCCGCCGCTCCCTTGAGGACGCCGTCGTCGCCTACGACCGCTGTGCCTCGCTGGCGAGCAAGGCCGGCGTCACGGGCGTCGGACGGGCGCCCGACCCGGCGCGCTTCCGCGAGGACGCGGAGCGCGCCCTCGCGGGCGCCCTCGCCGAGGTCGCGCCGGCTGTCCTCGACGCCCTCGACCACCTTGAGATCGAGAGCGCCGTCGTCGCCGCCGCCCGCCTGCGACCGGCGGTCGACCGCTACTTCGACGACGTGCTTGTGATGGACCCGGACGACGACGTCCGCGAGAACCGGCTGGCGCAGCTCGCCGCCGTGACCGGCCTGCTCGGCCGGATCGGCGCGCTCGACCGCCTGCCGACCCAGGAAGAGGCACGCTGACGGGACGCAGGGGACGTCCCGGCGGCGCACCGCGCGTGAGCAGACCCTAGGAGGGGACCGATGACCGATAAGTACGTGTACCGCTTCCGCGAGGGCGACAAGGACATGAAGGCCCTTCTCGGAGGCAAGGGCGCCAATCTCGCCGAGATGACCCGCATCGGCCTCCCGGTGCCCCCCGGCTTCACGGTCACCACCGAGGTCTGCAACTACTACTCGGCGAACGGGACGTATCCCGAGGGTCTCGAAGCGCAGGTCGAGGCCGCCCTCGCCGAACTCGAGGACGACACCGGCAAGAGGTTCGGCGACCGCGACGACCCGCTCCTCCTCTCGGTCCGCTCCGGGGCCCGCGCTTCCATGCCGGGCATGATGGACACCATCCTCAACCTTGGTCTCAACGACACGACGGTCCAGGGCCTCATCGCGCAGACCGGCAACCCGCGCTTCGCCTACGACTGCTACCGCCGCTTCGTGGCGATGTACGGCGACGTCGTCCTCGGGTGCAAGCCCGTCGACAAGGATGAGATCGACCCCTTCGAGCAGATCCTCGACGAGATGAAGCAGACGCGCGGCGCGGCCTTCGACACCGACCTCACGGCCGACGATCTCAAGGAGCTCGTCGGCCTCTTCAAGGGGGCGGTCAAGGAGCGTACCGGACATGACTTCCCCGACGATCCTCGGGAGCAGCTCTGGGGGGCGATCGGCGCGGTCTTCGGCTCGTGGGACAACGACCGCGCGGTGGCGTACCGGCGCCTCTACGGCATCCCCGACACGTGGGGCACGGCGGTCAACATCCAGGTGATGGTCTTCGGCAACACCGGCGACGACTCGGGCACGGGCGTCGCCTTCACGCGCGACCCGGCGACGGGCGAGAACGTGTTCTACGGCGAGTTCCTCGTCAACGCCCAGGGCGAGGACGTGGTCGCCGGCGTGCGCACGCCGCGTCCGGTCACGGAGCTCGCCGAGGTCTTCCCCGAGGCCTACGCGCAGTTGCTCGAAGTACGCAAGACCCTCGAACGCGAGCTGCGCGACATGCAGGACTTCGAGTTCACCATCGAGCGCGGTCGCCTCTACATGCTCCAGACACGCAACGGCAAGCGGACCGGCCTCGCCGCCATCCGCATCGCCGTCGACATGTGCGAGGAGGGCCTGATCACCGCGGACGAGGCCCTCATGCGCATCGAGCCCGAGCAGCTCAACCAGTTGCTGCGCCCCGTCTTCTCGCGCACCGCCAAGCAGGAGGCCGTCGCCCAGGGCCGGGTCCTGGCCAGAGGCCTTGCCGCCGGCCCCGGCGCGGCCAGCGGCCGCGTCGTGTTCAACGCCCCGGACGCCGAGGCGTGGGCGGCGCGGGGCGAGAAGGTCATCCTCGCACGTCTCGAGACGAGCCCCGAGGACATCCGCGGGATGGACGCCGCCGAGGGGATCCTGACGGCGCGCGGCGGCATGACCAGCCACGCCGCTCTCGTCGCCCGCCAGATGGGCAAGGTCGCGGTCGTGGGTTGTGAGGCGCTCGACATCGACTACCGCGCGCGCACCCTCGCCGCTGACGGCAAGGTGGTCAAAGAAGGCGACTGGTTGTCGATCGACGGGTTCACGGGCGAGGTGATCCTCGGACAGCTCGAGACGCGGCACAGCGAGGTGCTGCAAGTGATCCTCGAGCACTCGCTGAAGCCGGAGGACTCGGACACGTTCAAGTACTACGACGACGTCATGAAGTGGGCCGACGCCGAGCGCCGGCTCGGCGTGCGGGCGAACGCCGACCAACCCGACCAGGCGGCCAACGCCATCGCCTTCGGCGCCGAGGGCATCGGCCTCTGCCGCACCGAGCACATGTTCTTCGGCGGCGACCGCATCACCGCCGTGCGTGAGATGATCCTCGCTGACGACACTCCCGGTCGCGAGCGGGCGCTCGCCAAGCTGCTGCCCATGCAGCGTGACGACTTCGTCGCCATCTTCCGCGTGATGGGCGAGCGCCCGGTCACGATCCGCACGCTCGACCCGCCCCTGCACGAGTTCGTTCCCCACGACGAGGCCGGCCAAGCGAAGGTCGCGGCCGAGATGGGTGTCGACCCGGCGGTGGTCAAGGCCAAGGTCGAGGACCTGCGCGAGGCCAACCCCATGCTCGGGCATCGCGGTTGCCGGCTGGGCATCGCCTACCCGGAGATCACGCGCATGCAGGCGCGGGCGATCCTCGAGGCGGCCTGCATCGTGAAGAAGGAGGGCGTCGCCGTCCGGCCCGAGATCATGATCCCTCTCGTCGGGGCCAGGAAGGAGCTCGAACACCAGGAGAAGGTCGTGCGTGGCGTCGCGGCCGAGGTGTTCGCCCAGCAGGGGGTCGAGGTCGACTACCTGGTGGGCACGATGATCGAGGTCCCGCGTGCCGCGCTCACGGCTGACGAGATCGCCGAGGTCGCCGAGTTCTTCAGCTTCGGGACCAACGACCTCACGCAGATGACCCTCGGCGTGAGCCGTGACGACGCCGGCAAATTCCTCCCGCTCTACACGAGTGAACAGCTCGAGATCTGGCCGGCCGACCCGTTCGAGACCCTCGATCAGGACGGCGTCGGTCAGCTCGTCCGGTTGGGCATCGAGCGGGGACGGGCGACGCGGGCGAAGCTGAAGGTGGGCATCTGCGGCGAGCAGGGCGGCGATCCGGCGACGGTCAAGTTCTGCCACCGCGTCGGCATGGACTACGTGAGCTGCTCGCCGTTCCGCCTGCCGGTCGCCCGGCTCGCTGCGGCACAGGCCGCTCTCGAGGAGAGAAGCGCGCTCGAGCTCGAGAAGTGAGGACGGTGACGCGGCGGCGAGGTCGTCCGTGGCGCTGCTTGACCGTGAGCTGACGGTACCGCTGCGTGACGGTGGCGCGGCGTCGATCCGGTCGGCGCGCCCGGGCGACGCCCGGGCGCTCAGCCGGCTGGTCGACGCCGTCGCGGCCGAGCCGCCCGCCACGTTGCTCATGATGCCGGGCGACATCTCGCCGCGCGAGTGGCGCCGCCGCATCGCGGCGGCGGCCGCGCGCGACACGAGCCTCGCCCTGTGCGCCTGGCTCGGCGGCCGGCTCGTCGGCAACGTGATCATGGCCGCCGATCCGCACCCGGCCTCGGCGCACGTCCGCATGCTCGGCATGTGCGTGGCGCGTGACTCCCGGCGCCTCGGCCTCGGCGACGCGCTGCTCGAGACCGCGGTCGCCTGGGCCGTCGCCCACGGCGCCGCGAAGATCGAGCTCAGCGTGTTCGCCGACAACGCGCCGGCGCTGGCCTTCTATGAACGGCACGGGTTCGTCCGTGAAGGCCTCCGCCGGCGGCAGTTCGTCCGCGCGGGCGAGTATCATGACGAGGTGCTGTTGGCTCGTTTCCCGGGTCCGGAGTCCTGAATGTCCGCTCATCGTCCTTTCCTCAAGGTGGTCGTCACGGTCGCCTCCGTCGCCGCTCTGCTTGCGCCCGCCGTGGTCGCTCTGGCGACCGGGTGGATCAAGATCACCTTCACCGCGTGGAGCGAACAGCCCGGTCCCGACCCGACACCCATCGAGGCATGGGTGCTCCTCACCCTCGTCTACCTGGTCTGGACGCCGGTCGTCGTCGCCGGCTTGGTGGGGGCGCTCGACCGCCTGGGCTACAAGTACACGCCGCACGACGCCGAGCAGCGGCCGTCGCGAAACGAGCGGCGGCGGCGGGCGGCGACGATGCGGTTCTTGCAAGCGCGGGAGGCGCCGCCTGCGGGCGCGCCGCCGGCGCGCCCGAAACGCGGCGCCTCACCGTCCCGGCGCGACGCCTCATCGCCCTCACGTGACGCCGTGCCCACAGGCGCCACGTCGGCGGCACCCGGCTGTCCGTCCGACGAGCCGCGGGACGACGATTGACCATGTCGCCCGTCGCACAGCGAAGCTGACCGTGCCGCGCATCGCCCGCCAGAGCATCGACCAGGTAAGGGCGGCTGCCGACTTCGTCGAGATCGTCGGTCACTACACGCAGCTCAAGAAGTCGGGCGCCAACTTCATGGGCTGCTGCCCGTTCCACGAAGAGAAGACGCCGTCGTTCTCGGTCAACCCGGTGGAGAAGGTCTACTACTGCTTCGGCTGCGGCGAGGGCGGCAACCTGTTCACCTTCGTGCAGCGCAAGGAGGGGCTCGATTTCGCCCAGGCGGTCGAATACCTCGCCGACAAGTACGGCGTCACACTCGAGTACGAAGAGACCAGCGCCAGAGGCGAGGCCGAGCGGCGGCGCCGCGAGCGTCTCCGCGACCTGCTCGAGCGCGCGACCGTCTACTACGAGCGTCGGCTTTGGGAGGGCAAAGGCGGCGCCGCGGCGCGCGCCTACCTCGACGCGCGCGGTCTCGGCGCCGACGTCTGCCGGCGCTTCCGCGTGGGCTATGCGCCCGCCGGCTGGCAGAAGCTGCGCGACGCCGCCGTCGGCCAGGGCTTCAGCGCGCAGGAACTCCTCGACGCCGGCCTCGTCGTCCCCGGCCGCCGCGGCGGCGTCTACGACCGCTTCCGTGACCGCATCGTCTTTCCGCTCGCCGACGACCGCGGGCGCACGCTGGGTTTTGGCGCCCGCACCCTCGGCGACGAGAAGCCGAAGTACCTCAACTCGCCCGAGACGGCGCTTTACCACAAGAGCGAGGCCCTCTTCGGCCTCCACGAGGCGAAGACCGCCGCCTCCCGCGACGACCGCGTGTACGTGGTCGAGGGCTACACCGACGTCCTCGCCCTCGCCCAGGCCGGCGTAGAGAACGTGGTCGCCTCGATGGGCACTGCCCTCACCGAGCAGCAGCTCAAGCGTCTGGCGCGGCTCTCACGCGAGCTCTTCCTCTGCTTCGACGCCGATGCCGCCGGCGTCGGCGCCATGAGCCGGGCGCTGACCCTCGCCCGTCGCCTCGGTCTGAGCCTGCACGTCGTGCGCATGCCAGAGGGTCTCGACCCGGCTGACTACGTGCTCTCGGGAGCCGGCGCCGAGGGGTTCCGCGAGCTTGCCGCCCACTCCGAGACGCTGCTACGATTCCACGTCCGCCTGGCGCTCGAGGCCAACGACCTCACGCGGCCGGACGGCAGGGCGCAGGCCTTCGCCCAACTCAAGGGCGTGCTGGCCGAGGCGGCGACGCCGATCGAGCGTGACGAGGAGCTCCGCACGATCGCCGACAAGCTGCACCTCTCGGAAGAGAGCGTGCGCTATCTGGTGAGCGCCGGTGCGGCGGCGTGCACGAGCTCGAGGTCCGCTTGCTCGCCGGCTGTCTGGCGTTGCCGGCCAAAGGGCGCGAGGTGCTTGGCGGCATGGACGAGGCGATCTTCGCGTCCGCCGAGACGAAGGCCGCCTTCCGCTGGGTGAAGGCGAGATTGACGGAGGGGGATACGGGGAATAAACGCGATTCGGTGGATTCCGTCCCCGACGCCGCCGGCGACGTCGTCGCCGAGGTGGTCATACGTTCGGGGCGCGAACGGTTCACTGTCACCGTCATCGACGAACTGTTCCTCCGTGTGCAAGAAGCCCAGGTGGGACGTCTGGTCGCGAGACTCAAGGCGGTGGCAGGAACTGACGAGACTGGTAGGCGAGAGGCGAAGCTGGCGGAGCTCGAGAGCGTGCGCCGCCGGCTACGCGAGGCGATCCGCGCGCTCCCCGTGATCGACGGACTCGACGAGCGACAAGGTCCTGAGACGTGACTGACGCAGCTGAAGAACGCCCCACGGCAGAGGCCGCCGGGGTCGGCGTCGACGAAGTCGGCGCCCTCGTGGACGAGGGTCGCGAAGCCGGCTACCTCACGACCGAACGCGTCGCCGACGCGCTCCAGGACGTCGACCTGACGCCCGAGCAGGTCGACGGCGTCTATGCGTTGTTCGCCGACCTCGGCATCGACATCCTCGAGGGCGAAGGGGCCCGGCCGGACGACGATGGCGCCGGCACGGATCCTCGGCCGGACTACGACCTCCTCGCCCGGCTCGACCTTTCGGTGAAGACGCCGAGTAACGACCCGGTGCGGATGTACCTCAGGGAGATCGGCAAGGTGCGGTTGCTCACCGCCGAGCAGGAGGTCTCGCTGGCGAAGCGCATCGAGCGCGGCGACATGGAGGCGAAGCGCAAGCTCACCGAGGCCAACCTGCGCCTCGTGGTCTCGATCGCGAAGCGCTACGTCGGGCGTGGCATGCTGTTCCTCGACCTCATCCAGGAGGGTAACCTCGGCCTCATCCGCGCGGTCGAGAAGTTCGACTACCGCAGGGGCTTCAAGTTCAGC
>JAKPOQ010000018.1 GCA_029547745.1 Actinomycetes bacterium | reverse complement strand
ACGCCACGAGTCCTTGCAGTCGCGCCACGGTTGACGTTGACTACCCTTTGGCCCGCCGGGCCGGCGATGACCAGCGAGAGCGGAGGACTGCGGCATGACCGACAAGGGGACGACGCCCGGCAGGGGGCTCGAGGACCGCTGCGTCGACACGATCAGGTTCCTGGCCGTCGACGCTGTGCAGAAGGCGGGTTCGGGTCATCCGGGCGCCCCCATGGGGCTGGCGCCGGCGGCGCACGTCCTCTTCACCCGGCATCTGCGCTACGACCCGGCTGACCCCGCTTGGCCCGATCGCGACCGTTTCGTGCTCTCCGCCGGGCACGCCAGCATGCTGCTCTACGCCATGCTGCATCTGACCGGCTACGACCTCTCGCTCGACGACCTCCGCGCGTTCCGCCAGTGGGGCAGCAGGACGCCCGGACATCCCGAGCGCGGCGTGACGCCCGGTGTCGAGACGACGACCGGGCCCCTGGGCCAGGGGTTCGGGAACGCCGTCGGCATGGCGATCGCCGAGGCGCACCTGGCGGCCGAGTTCAACGACGCCGAGCATCAGGTCGTCGACCACCACACCTACGTGATCGCCGGCGACGGCGACCTGATGGAGGGCGTCGCCTCCGAGGCCGCCTCGCTCGCCGGGCACCTCGCCCTGGGCAAGCTGATCGTCCTCTACGACGACAACCACATCAGCATCGACGGCACCACCGACCTGGCGTTCACCGAGGACCGGCTCATGCGTTTCGAGGCCTACGGCTGGCACGTGCAGCGCGTGGACGACGGCAACGACCGCGAGGCCGTCGACGCCGCCTTGGCGGCGGCCGAGGCCGAGACGGCGCGGCCGTCGCTGATCGCGCTGCGCACGCACATCGCCTACGGCTCGCCGCACAAGCAGGACACGGCGGCGGCGCATGGAGCGCCGCTTGGCCCGGACGAGGTCAGGCTGACGAAAGAGCACCTCGGCTGGCCGCTCGAACCCGAGTTCTTCGTCCCGGACGAGGTGTACGGGTTCTACCGCGAAGCGGCGGCGCGCGCGGCGGCGGCGCACGAGGAGTGGCGCGGCTGCGAGGCGGCCTGGAGGGCCGCCGACTCTGGCCGCGCCGCACGCTGGGACGCCGCCTGGGCGCGCGCTCTCCCCGAAGGCTGGGACGCGGGCCTGCCCGTGTTCCCGGCAGACGCCAAAGGACTGGCGACGCGCGCCGCCTCGGGCGAGGCGCTCGCCGCCCTGGCGCCGGCCGTGCCGGCGCTGATCGGCGGCTCGGCCGACCTCACGCCCTCGAACAACACCCGCCCTCCCGGCGCG
Source organism: Actinomycetes bacterium (assembly GCA_029547745.1). Classification (GTDB taxonomy): domain Bacteria; phylum Actinomycetota; class Thermoleophilia; order UBA2241; family UBA2241; genus UBA2241. The sequence goes on along the minus strand of JAKPOQ010000018.1, from coordinate 6,073 downwards.
GTCGACTTCCAGCCCGGCACGCCCGAGGGTCGCTACCTGCGCTTCGGCGTGCGCGAGCATGCGATGGCCGCCATCGGCAACGGGCTTGCGCTGCACGGCGGCCTGCGGCCGTACGTCGCCACCTTCTTCGTCTTCAGCGACTACCTGCGCCCGGCGCTGCGTCTCGCCGCCCTCATGAAGCTGCCGGTGGTCTTCGTCTTCACCCACGACAGCATCGGCGTGGGCGAGGACGGGCCCACGCATCAACCGGTCGAGCACCTCGCCGCCCTGCGCGCGATCCCCGGCGTCGTCGACCTGCGGCCGGCGGACGCCAACGAGACGGTGGAGGCGTGGCGGATCGCCTTGCGCAGCGACGACGCCCCCGTCGCCCTCGTGCTCAGTCGCCAGAACGTGCCCACGATCGACCGCACGAGGTACGGACCCGCAGCGGGCATCGCCCGCGGCGCCTACGTGCTCGCCGACGCGCCGCGGGGCGGCGCGGGCGCAGCCGGGGCCGCCGCATCCGGCGCGGGCGCGGCCGGCGCCGCCGCATGCGCCGACGCCGCGTCCGTCGCGCCCGACATTATCCTTATCGCCAGCGGCAGCGAGGTGCAGCTCGCGCTCGCCGCCCACGAACGGCTCGTCGCCGACGGGGTGCGCGCGCGTGTCGTCGACCTCGCGAGCTGGCGTCTCTTCGCCGCCCAGGACCCCGCCTATCGCGAGGCCGTCCTTCCGGCCGCCTGTCGCCGCCGACTGGCGGTCGAGGCGGCCGTCCCCCTTGGTTGGGAGCGCTGGGTCGGCCTCTCCGGTGAGACCTTGGCGCTCGACCGTTTCGGAGCGTCCGCGCCTGGGGACGTCCTCTTCCAAAAGTTCGGCTTCACCGCCGACGACGTGTATGCACGGGCCAAGGCCCTCCTCGACAAAGGAGTCGACTGACGATGAGCACCTCGGTGGAGAACCGCCTTCTGCAACTCCGGCGCCTCGGCCAGAGCCCCTGGTTCGACTACATCAGCCGGCCCTTGATCACGAGCGGCAGCCTGAGGCGCATGGTCGACCACGAGGGCTTGGGCGGGGTGACCTCCAACCCGTCGATCTTCGAGAAGGCCATCGGCTCCGGGACGGCGTACGACCGCGAGATCCTCGAGCTCGCCCACCAGGGCTGCTCGGCGGCGGAGATCTTCGACCGCCTGGCGATCGACGACGTGCGCGCCGCCTGCGACGTGCTCGCCCCCGTCTACCTCGGCTCCGGCGGTGACGACGGCTTCGTCTCGGTCGAGGTCTCGCCGAAGCTCGCCTACGACACCGAGCAGACGATCGCCGAGGCGCACCGTATCTTCACCGCCGTCGACCGTCCCAACGTGATGATCAAGATCCCCGGGACGAAGGAGGGTATCCCGGCGGTCCGCGCCTGTCTGCAGGCAGGGCTCAACATCAACGTCACCCTGCTGTTCTCGCTGTCGCAGTACGACGCCGTCGCCGAGGCGTACATGGACGCCCTTGAAGAGCGTCTGCGCCGCGATCTGACGCTGCGCGGGACTTCGTCTGTTGCCAGCTTCTTCATCTCGCGCGTCGACACGCTCGTCGACAGGCTGCTCGACGAGCGCCTGGGAGCGACGGACGACGTCGCCGAGCGACGGCGGCTGGAGGGCCTGAAGGGCCAGGCCGCCGTCGCTAACGCCAAGGTGGTCTACGAGCGCTTCCAGAGTCACCTCGAGTCGAGGCGCTGGCAACTGCTCGCGGCGGCCGGCGCCAAGGTCCAGCGCGTGCTGTGGGCGAGCACGAGTACGAAGAACGCCGCCTACAAGGACACGCTCTACGTGGACGAGCTCATCGGCGAGCGAACGGTCAACACTCTGCCGGAGAGCACATGGCAGGCGTTTCGTGACCACGGGACGGTGGCCCGGACCGTCGACAAGCGCGTCGACGAGGCGCATCGGATCCTGCGCGACCTGGCCGGCATGGGGATCGAGATGGAGGCGGTCGGCGCACGGCTCCAGCGAGAGGGCGTCGAACTCTTCGCAAGATCGTACGAAGCGGTCATCGCGATCGTCGAGGAGAGGCGCCGCGCCCTGCTCGCCGCCGAGGCCGGCTGATGGCCCTCGCCGCGGATTTCATGGCCCGCCTCTGGGCCGCGGACCCGACGCTCTGGAAGGCGGACGATGCCCGCCATCAACGGATCATCTCCGGCGCTCTCGGATGGCTCACGGTGTTCGAGGACGTGCGCGACCAGACGGAGGAGCTGACCGCCTTCGCCGGCGAGCTTCGCGCCGAAGGGTACCGCGACGCCGTGCTCCTCGGGATGGGGGGCTCGAGCCTCGCCGCCGAGGTCATGGCCGGCGTGCTCGACGGTGAGCCGGGAGGGCTCGGGCTCCGCATCCTCGACTCGACCGACCCGGCGGCCGTCGCCGCCGTCGAGGCGGAGCTCGACCTCGAGCGGACGCTGTTCATCGTGGCCAGCAAGTCCGGCGGGACCACCGAGACGGCGAGCTTCCACGCCTACTTCTACGACCTCTTGCGGAAGCTTGACGGCGACCTCGCGGGGCGCCACTTCGTCGCCATCACCGACGAAGACACGGCATTGCAGCGACGGGCCCTTGAGCAGGACTTCCGCGCCGTGTTCGTGAATCCGCCGGACATCGGCGGCCGCTACTCGGCGCTGTCGTTCTTCGGCCTCGTGCCGGCCGCCGTCGCCGGCCTCGATCTGACGAGCATCCTGGACGGGGCCCGGCGCATGGCCGCCGCCTGCGCGGCGGACGTACCGCCGGGCGAGAACCCGGCCCTGCAGCTCGGTACGCAGGTCGGCGAGCTCGCTCTGCGTGGGCGCGACAAGCTCACCCTGGTGATGCCGGACCGGCTGGCGCCGCTCGGCGCCTGGGTCGAGCAGCTCGTCGCCGAGAGCACGGGCAAGGACGGTGTCGGTATTCTGCCGGTCGACCGCGAGCCGCTCGGCACGCCCGAGGTGTACGGCGACGACCGCGTCTTCGTCGTCGTGGGGCTGGCGGGCGAGACAGTGGACGAGGAACGGCTCGCGGCGCTCGCGGCGGCCGGTCACCCCGTGCTGCGCCACGAGCTCTCCGAGCCGTACGCGCTCGGCGGCGAGTTCCTGCGCTGGGAGCTCGCCACGGCAGTGGCCGGGGCGGTGCTCGGCATCGACCCGTTCGACCAGCCCGACGTGCAGGAGAGCAAGGACAACACCAGGGCGCTGCTCAGGGTCTATGCCGAGACGGGCGAGCTGCCCGCCGAGACGGGTGAGCTGCCTGCCGAGAGTGGCGGGCCGTCGGCTGGCAGCGGCGGATCGTCGGCCGAGAGCGGCGGGCGCTTCGTCTTCCCGGTGGGCGACGAGGGGCTGGCGGCGGCGCTCGCCGCGCTGCTCGGGCGCGCCGCGCCGGGCGAGTACCTCGCCTTGCAGGCGTTCGTCAAGCCCGAGCCGGCGGTGTGGGAAGCGTTGCAGGCCATCCGCGTCGACCTGCGTGACCGCCTGCGCATCGCGACGACGCTCGGCTACGGTCCGCGCTACCTGCACTCTACGGGCCAGTACCACAAAGGCGGGCCGTCACGCGGCCTGTTCCTGCAGCTCATCGGACACGACCCGGACGATGTGCCGGTGCCTGGCCAGCCCTACTCGTTCGGGGTGCTGAAGCGCGCCCAGGCGCGCGGCGACCTCGCCGCGCTGCGGGCGCGCGGCAAGCCGGCCCTGCGCGTGTGTCTGGGTGACGATGTGGGCGCCGGGCTGGAGCGCCTGGCGGCGCTCGTCGCCGGCGCCTGAGGGCATGCCGTGCGCGCCGCCCCGACGGAGGAGTGAGCGATGGACGTCGCCATGGTCGGCCTGGGGCGCATGGGGGCCAACATGGCGCGGCGCCTGCTGCGCGGCGGGCACCGCGTCGTCGTGTACAACCGCACGTACGCCAAGGCCGAGGAGCTCGCCGCCGAGGGCGCCGAGCCCGTGCGCGAGCTCGCCGGCGTGCCCGCCGCGCTGGCGACGCCGCGCGTCGTCTGGCTCATGCTGCCCTATGGCGACCCGACGCAGGCGGCAATCGATGAGCTCGCGCCCCTGCTCGACCCGGGCGACATCATCGTCGACGGCGGGAACTCGCCCTTCGAGCTCGACATCGCCCGTGGCGCGGCGCTCGCCGAGCACGGTATCCGCTACCTCGACGCCGGCACCAGCGGCGGCGTCTGGGGCCTCGAGGCCGGCTACTGCCTGATGGTCGGCGGTGAGCGCAGCGCCTACGACCACGTCGAGCCCCTGCTGCGGACGCTCGCTCCGCCCGGGCACGGCTACGACTACATGGGCGGCCACGGCTCCGGGCACTTCGTGAAGATGGTCCACAACGGCATCGAGTACGGCATGATGCAGGCCTACGCCGAAGGGTTCGAGCTGCTCGCGGCGAGCGACTGGGACCTCGACCTCGCCGCCATCGCCGACCTCTGGGACCACGGCAGCGTGGTGCGCTCGTGGCTGCTCGAGCTCGCCGCCGACGCCTTCCGCAAGGACCCTGGCCTGGAACGCATCGCCGGGTACGTGGAGGACACCGGCGAAGGCCGCTGGACGGTCGAGCAGGCGATCGCCCGCAGCGTCCCGATGCCGGTGATCGCCGCGAGCCTCTTCATGCGCTTCCGCTCACGCCAGGAAGACAGCTTCGCCGGCAAGGTGCTGGCGGCGCTGCGCAACGAGTTCGGCGGCCATGCGGTGAAGGCCGAGGAAGAGGAGGAGCCGCCGGCGTGACGGTGGCGCGGCGACGGCCGCGCCGGCCGCGCCTTCCGGCGCGCGGACGGCCGCGCCGCCGTTCCGCCGGCAGTGGACGATGAGCGACGTCGGCTACGAGGAGACTGAAGGCTTCGGCCAGGACGAGGCGGCGGAGCGCTGGGAGCGGCCCGCCCCGGCGACGGCGAAGCCGTCGCCCTTCGGCGGGCCGCGCAGCCCCGCTCCGTGTACCTTGACGATCTTCGGCGTCACCGGCGACCTCGCGCATCGCAAGCTGATCCCGGCGCTCTACGACCTCGGTTGCCACGGCGTCCTGCCCGACGAGTTCACGATCGTCGGCTACGGACGGCAGCCGCTGGACGACGCTGCCTTCCGCGAGCTGATGCTGAAGGCGATCGACGACCACTACGGTGAGGAGGAGATCGACGGCGAGGCCTGCGAGCGCATCCTCCGGGCCCCGGTGTACGTCCGCGGCGAGTTCGCCGACGGCGAAGGGTACGGCCGTCTGGCGGCGAGCCTCGCCCGACTCGACCGCGAGCGCGGTACGGGCGGCAACCGCCTCTTCTACCTGGCGACGCCGCCCAGCCAGTTCCCCGTCATCGTCGAGCAGCTCGGCAGGGCGGGGCTCGCCCGGCGCGGCGCGGTCGATGCCGCGCACGCGCGCGGCGAGCCCGTCCCCGGCTGGACGCGCGTCGTCGTCGAGAAGCCGTTCGGCCACGACCTCGTCAGTGCCCGGGCGCTCAACTCGACCATCGCCGCCGTCTTCGACGAGCGCCAGGTCTGCCGTATCGACCACTACCTCGCCAAGGAGACCGTCCAGAACCTCCTCGTCCTGCGCTTCGCGAACGGCATCTTCGAGCCCGTCTGGAACCGGCGCTACGTCGACCACGTGCAGATCACCGCCGCCGAGACCATCGGCGTGGAACACCGCGGTGCCTATTACGAGGAAGCGGGGGCGTTGCGCGACATGGTCGAACCGCACCTCGTGCAGCTCTTCACCCTCGTCGCCATGGAGTCGCCGGTGGCCTTCGACGCCGACGCCGTGCACGACGAGAAGCTCAAGGTGCTGCGTGCCGTGCGCCCGATCCCTTCCGACCGCGTCGACCGCTTCGCCGTCCGCGGCCAGTACGTGCAGGGCGTGGTCGACGGTGAGGAGGCTGTCGCCTACCGGGCCGAGGAACGGGTCGCGCCGCACTCGACGACCGAGACCTTCGCCGCCGTCAAGCTCCTCGTCGACAACTGGCGCTGGCAGGGCGTGCCGTTCTACCTGCGCACCGGCAAGCGCATGGCGAAGAAGGTGACCGAGATCGCCATCCAGTTCCGGCGTCCGCCGGTGACGCTCTTCCGTCAGGCCGCCGGGCCGGCCGCCAACGTGCTCGTGCTGCGCGT